>JBKJTM010000271.1:0-3339 GCA_046590805.1 Usitatibacter sp. | reverse complement strand
CGCGTCCAGCAGCGCGATGTCCTGGGGAGTCGTCACGATGACGGCGCCGGTCACCGGCACCTTCTGCGCCAGCGTGAGCTGGATGTCGCCGGTGCCCGGCGGCAGGTCCACCACCAGGTAGTCCAGGTCGCGCCACTTGGTCTCGGTGAGCAGCTGCTCCAACGCCTGGGTGACCATCGGGCCGCGCCACACCATCGGCGTGTCCTGTTCGATGAGGAATCCCACGCTCATCGCCTGCACCCCGTGGCCCTCCATCGGCTCCATCGACTTGCCGTCGCGCGAGGTGGGCCGGCCGGTGATGCCGAGCATGATGGGCTGCGAGGGGCCGTAAATGTCGGCGTCGAGCATGCCGACGGTCGCCCCTTCGGCGGCCAGGGCGAGCGCCAGGTTGACGGCGGTGGTGCTCTTGCCCACGCCGCCCTTGCCCGAGGCGACCGCGATGATGTTCTTGATGCCGGGAATCAGCTTCACGCCGCGCTGCGCCGCGTGGGTGACGATCTTCGAGTGGACGTTCACGCTCGCCTGGGTGATCCCCGGCAGCTGCCGCAGCCGCTCGGAAACCTGGGCGCGCACCTTCTCGATCACCCCGCGCGCGGGGTAGCCCAGCGCGAGGTCGAGGGAGACTCGCTCGCCATCCACCTTGACGCCCTTCACGCCCTTGGATTCGACGTAATTGCGGCCAGTGACAGGGTCGATCAGCTCTGAGAGCGCGTCGAGGACGTCTTTCTCGGTGGGGGGCATTCGCGGGGTTCCAGGCGGGGAGAAGCGAACCGGAATTTTAAAGCAATTTGCTATCATCGCGTTGTCTCGAAACTACTTCTCAATGCCCCGCAAGCTTTTCGTCACCACGGCGCTCCCGTACGCCAACGGCCCGCTTCACATCGGCCACATGATGGAGCATATCCAGGCGGACATCTGGGTGCGCTTCCAGCGCCTGCAGGGCCACAAGGTGAACTTCGTCTGCGCCGACGATTGCCACGGCGCGCCGATCATGCTCAGGGCCGAGGCCGAGGGCGTGACCCCCGAGGAGCTGATCGCCAAGGTGATCGAAGGCCACCGGCGCGACGACCAGCGCTTCGGCATCAGCTTCGACAATTTCCACACCACCCACTCCGAGGAGAACGTCGAGCTCTCCTCGTCGATCTTCCTCGCGCTGCGCAAGAGCGGGCTCATCGACGCCAAGACGATCGAGCAGTTCTTCGACCCCGTGAAGAAGATGTTCCTGCCGGACCGCTACATCAAGGGCGAGTGCCCGAAGTGCGGCGCCAAGGACCAGTACGGCGACTCCTGCGAGAGCTGCGGCGCCGTCTATGCGCCCACCGAGCTGAAGAATCCGTACTCGGCGCTCACCGGGGCGAAGCCGGTGCTGAAGAAGTCCGAGCACTTCTTCTTCAAGCTGTCGGATCCGCGCTGCGTCGAATTCCTGCGCGGCTGGACCCAGGATGGAAAGCTGCAGCCGGAGGTCTCCAACAAGGTCCTCGAGTGGCTGGACGGCGGCCTCAATGACTGGGACATCACCCGCGACGCGCCCTACTTCGGCATCGAGATCCCCGACGCCCCCGGCAAGTACTTCTACGTCTGGCTGGACGCGCCCATCGGCTACCTCGCCTCGCTCAAGAACTATTTGGCGAAGAAGGGCCAGGACTTCGACAAGTACCTCGCCGACCCGAAGCTGGAGCAGGTCCACTTCATCGGCAAGGACATCATCTATTTCCACACGCTCTTCTGGCCGGCGATGCTGCACTTCGCGGGCCGCAAGATCCCGGACACCGTGTACGTGCACGGCTTCCTGCAGCTTTCCGGGGAAAAGATGTCGAAGTCGCGCGGCGTGTCGATCAGTCCGCAGCGCTACATCGAGCTCGGCCTCAATCCGGAATGGGTCCGCTACTACCTCGCCGCCAAGCTGAACGCGCGCGTCGAAGACCTCGACTTCAATCCCGACGACTTCCTCGCGCGGGTGAATTCCGACCTGGTCGGCAAGTACGTGAACATCGCGAGCCGCGCCTCGGGCTTCATCGCCAAGCGCTTCGCCGGCAAGCTCTCGGACGAGCCGCTGTCGGCGGGCCGCGAGCTCAAGCACAAGATGCGCGGCAACCTGGCCGCCCCCGCGCCCGACGACGAGCAGGCGCCGGCGATCCTCTTCGAGGTGCGCAGCTTCGCCGACGCGATCGCCGCCGACTACGAGGCGCGCGAGTTCAGCAAGGCGATCCGCCAGATCATGTTCCTCGCCGATCGCGTGAACCAGTACGTGGACGAGCAGAAGCCGTGGGAGATCGCCAAGGAGGCGGGGCAGGACGCCGCGCTGCAGTGGTTCTGCACCCTGTACCTGGAGCTGTTCCGCATTCTCACCATCTATCTCAAGCCGGTGCTGCCGAAGGTCGCGGAGGAGGTCGAGGCGTTCCTCGGCATCGCCAAGCCCCTCGCCTGGGACGACGTGGCGAATGCGCTCAAGCCCGGCCACGTGGTCCAGCCCTACCGCCACATCGTCTCCCGCATCGATCCGAAGCAGATCGAGGCACTCCTCGAGCCGCCCGCGGAAGCGAGGCCCGAGGGAGCCCCCGCCGCCAAGGGCGCCGAGGCCCCGGAGTTCAAGCTGGAGCCGGTGGAGCCGCCCAAGCCGCCGGTGCTGCTCCCGATCGGCGACACCATCTCCATCGACGACTTCGGGCGCGTGGACCTGCGCATCGCGCGCATCGTGGACGCCGAGTACCTGCCCGATGCCGACAAGCTGCTCAAGCTCACGCTCGACATCGGCATCGAGACGCGCACGGTGTTCGCCGGCATCCGCTCCGCCTACAACCCCAAGGACCTGGTCGGCCGCCTCACGGTGATGGTGGCGAACCTGGCGCCCCGCAAGATGCGCTTCGGCGAGTCGCAGGGGATGGTGCTCGCCGCGGGCGATGGCGGCGCGATCTACCTGTTGTCGCCGGACTCCGGGGCGATGCCGGGGATGCGCATCAAATAGGGAGCCGAAGAGGCTTCGGCGAAAAGCGGGAACGATGTTGGAGCGGACGAATGGCGCCGCTCAATACCGGCAGGCAGAACCAGAATCGATTCCGTGGCCATCCGAAAACCGCAAAGCCCCCCTCCTTACTCCACCGATCGCGAATTGCTCGAGCGCGAGGTCGAGGTAGATGTGTTCCGCGCCAGCGGCCCCGGCGGCCAGCACGTCAACAAGACAGAATCGGCGCTGCGACTGCGGCACCTGCCGTCGGGCGTGGTGGTGACCGCCCAGGACTCGTCCTCGCAGCACCGCAACCGCGACATCGCATTCGAGCGGCTGATCGCCAAGCTGGAGAAGCTCAACTACGTGCCGAAGAAACGCGTAGCCACGCGCCC
>JBKJTM010000193.1:0-6010 GCA_046590805.1 Usitatibacter sp. | reverse complement strand
GCTCGTCGCCCGCGACCCGGCCCTCGCCGGTGGTGATCGCGCCGCTCGCGTCCACGTTGGGGCCGTAGAGCGTGCCGTAGCCGCCGTTCGCCGCGATGTCGACCAGCGCACGGTAGTTGTTGTAGATCGCGAGGCGGCGAAGCTCCGCGACCGTCGGATTGGCCGGATTGGGCAGCGCCGCAAACGCGGCCGCGAAGCCGCTCTTGCCGAGTCCGGCGGTCAGCAGGTCGTCGCTGGTGCCGTCATACGTCTTGGATTCGATCGCGCCGCGCAGGAACGCCGGGCGGTCGTTGGAGGTTCCGGGGGGAGCCTCCGCGGTCGAGTCCTTGTTGCTGCAAGCGGCGACAAGCAAGACGGCCGCGGCAAGTGCCACGCGATTGATGACGGACATGGGTTTGTTCCTCTCCGATTGCGTTCTGGTCATAGCGGTTGCCGGCGGGCCGGCGACGCGAATGGTGATTGCTGCAAGGGCTGTGCCACGCGCAAGGCCGAGCCAAGCCGTTGATCGGGCAGGCGTTCGGAAATGCGCGGGGATGTATGGTGTCCCGGATTCCGGACGAACGTCCGGATACGCGGACAGTATGGACTAGTGACTGCGCTCGGGCGCGAGGATCGCAAGCTTCTGGTAGAGCGTCGCGCGCGAGATGCCGAGGAGCTCCGCCGCGAGGATCTTCTTTCCCTCGGCAGCGGCGAGCGCCGAGCGGATGGCGCCGCGCTCGGCATCGGCGACGATGTCCGCGAGCCGGAGCGTCGAGCGATCGCCGTTCCTCGCCGCGCCCGAGACCCGCGGCAGCACCAGCGTGAACTCCTCGGCCGACAGCCGCGGGTTGTCGGAATTGAGCGTCACCTGCTCGAGCACGTTGCGCAGCTCGCGGATGTTGCCGGGCCACGCATAAGAGGAGAGCACCGCGAGCGCGGTGGGCGTGATCTCGCGCTGCGGGCGGCCGCTCCTGCGCGCGATGTCCTCGAGGATGTAGTCGGTGAGGACTTCCAGGTCGGAGACGCGATCGCGCAGCGGCGGCAGCTCGATCGGCAGCACCGACAGCCGGTAGTAGAGGTCCGAGCGGAAGCGCCCCATGGACACCATCTGGCGCAGGTCGACGCTCGAGGCCGCGATCACGCGCACGTCCACTTTCGCCACGCGATTCGATCCGAGCGGCTCCACTTCCTTTTCCTGCAACACCCGCAGCAGCTTCGCCTGCGTGGCCATCGGCATGTCGCCGACCTCGTCGAGGAACAGGGTGCCGCCGTTGGCGCACACGAACTTGCCGTCGCGGCCGCGCTTGTCCGCGCCGGTGTAGGCCGATGACGAGGCGCCGAAAAACTCCGCCTCCAGCAGCGTCTCGGGCACGGCGGCCACGTTCACGCCGATGAACGGTCCGTGGGCGCGCGGGCTGGCCGAATGGATGGCCTGCGCGAGCACTTCCTTGCCGGTGCCGGTCTCGCCCAGCAGCAGCACGGTGGTGTCCACCTGCGCCGCGCGCCGGCCCTGCCGCTTGGCCTCCATCGCGGCGGCGGAGCTGCCGATGAAGTTGGAGAAGGTGTACTTGGCGCGCCGCTCCTCGGCGAGCGATTTCTGGATGTCGGCGAGCTCGGTCTCGAGGCGCTGGAACTTGGAGACCAGCGGCTGCAGGTAGCGCACGCGGTCGAACAGCATGAAGCCGGCGGCGCCGATCACCCGGCCGCGCTCGTCGTGCAGGGGCACGCGCATCACCACGAACGACTCCTCGCCGAACTGCATGATGTCCAGCAGCATCGGCTCGCCGGTGCGCACGACCTCCCGCATCAGGCTATTGGGGATCACGTCCTCGACCACGCGGCCGACCGCCTCCGCCGCGTTCGCGAGCTTGAGCCTCGCCGCGTACTTGTCCGAGAGCCACACGATGCGTGCGTCACGGTCGACGATGATCGCGCCCTCGCACATGTGGTCGAGGGCCTCGAAGAGCGATTTCTTGGCGATCTTGCGGACCGCTTCCGGGTCCTTGAGTCGAGTCACGTCTTGCCTCCTCCTGTGTGCTCGCGCGCGCCCCTGTCGGGGTCTGTCGCGCCTTGTCGCCTACTTCACGACCGACTTGTCCTGTCCGAAGAGTATCTTGCGCTCTTCCTCGCTGCGGATCTGCGTCGGTTGCGGATTCACTTCCTTGGCGCGCGCGTAGGCGCGCGTGGTCGCAGGGCGCGCGCGGATCGCCGCACGCCAGCGGCCGAGATTGGGGAAATCGCCCATGTCCTGGCCCTGCCGCTCCGGGATGATCCAGGGGTAGGCCGCCATGTCGGCGATGGTGTAAAGCTTGCCGAGGATGAAGTCGCGGGCGGCGAGGCGCTTGTTGAGCACGCCGTAGAGGCGCGAAGTCTCCTTCACGTAGCGGTCGATCGCGTACGGGAGCTTCTCCGGGGCGTACACCGAGAAATGGTGGTTCTGCCCCGCCATCGGTCCCAGGCCGCCCATCTGCCACATCAACCACTCCAGCACCTGCACCTGGCCGCGCAGGCCCTTGGGCAGGAATTGACCGGTTTTCCCCGCGAGGTAGAGCAGGATCGCGCCGGATTCGAACACGCTGATCGCCTCGCCGCCATCCGCCGGCGCGTGGTCGACGATCGCCGGGATGCGGTTGTTGGGAGATATCTTCAGGAATCCCGGATCGAACTGCTCGCCCTTGCCGATGTTCACCGGCTTCAAGGCGTACTCGAGACCCGCTTCCTCGAGGAACATCGTGATCTTGTGGCCGTTGGGCGTGGTCCAGTAGTAAAGGTCAATCATGACGGGGGTCAGATTACGAGGATTGAAAGGTCGAGGAAGCCGGAATCAATGGTACCGCTCGCAGAAAAGTAATCTGACCCCATTATTTCCCGAGCGGTCCCACGTCGCAGCGCTTGTACTGGTCGGGCCACGGCATCTCCACACCGAGCGCCTTCGCCGCATGCCGCGGCCAGTACGGATCGCGAAGCATGGCGCGCGCGAGGCACACGGCATCGGCCTGCCCGAGGGAGACGATCTGCTCTGCCTGGACAGGGTCGGCAATGAGGCCCACGGCACAGGTGGCGATGCCCGCCTCGCGGCGGATCGCTTCGGCGAACGGCACCTGGTAGCCGGGGCCGAGCGCGACCTTCGCATCGTGCACGTTGCCGCCGCTCGAGCAGTCGATCAGGTCGATGCCGATTTCGCGGAGCTGCTTGCAGAGCTCGATCGACTGCGCGAGGTCCCAGCCGCCCTCCGCCCAGTCGGTGGCGGAGATGCGGTAGAACACCGGCATGTCGTCGGGCCAGGCCTCGCGCACCGCACGCGCGATCTCCAATGGCAGGCGCATCCGGTTGGCGAGGCTACCGCCGTAGTCGTCGCTCCGATGGTTGGAGAGCGGCGAGCAGAAGCTGTGCAGCAGGTAGCCGTGGGCGCCGTGGATCTCGACTACGTCGAAGCCCGCCTCGCGCGAGCGCACCGCGGCGCGGCGGAAGTCCTCGACCGTCTGCCGGATCTCGCCGATCGTCATCGCACGCGGCGCGGGGTAGTGGCCGAACGCGACGTCGCTGGGGCCGAGCGCCGTCCATCCGCACGCATCTTTCGCCAGCGGCTTGCCGCCGAGCCACGGCTTGTCGAGCGATGCCTTGCGGCCTGCATGCGCGATCTGGATCGCGGGCACCGAGCCTTGCACGCGGATGAAATCCGCCACCGGCTTCCACGCGGCCGCATGCGCATCGGACCAGATGCCGGCGTCCCACGGTGTGATCCGACCCTCGGGGGTGACGCCGCTCGCCTCCACGCACACCAGCGCGGCGCCGCCGACGGCGCGGCTGCCGAGGTGCACGAAGTGCCATTCGTTGGGCATTCCGTCCTCGGACGAGTACTGGCACATCGGGGAGACGAAGATGCGGTTGGCGAACGCGAGCGAGCGCAGCCGGAGCGGCGAGAAGAGACGTGACATGGGAGCGGAGGGAATGCGAAGGCTGAATTCTAGTATGGGACAATTCGCGCGTGACAGATTCGGTCCTCACGATCCGCGCCGGCCCGCGAGCCGCCGCACGCATCCGCGCCGAGGGCCTCGATGCGGCGATGGTGGAGATCGTCCCGGGCGCCGCGGGTGGGCCCAAGGGCCTGGGGATTGCCGGCCTCGACCGCGCGATCTTCGGCGAGTGGCTGCCGGCCAAGCCACGTGTCCGCCATCTCATCGGCGCCTCGATCGGCGCGTGGCGCTTCGCCGCCGCCTGCTGTGACGATCCCGCCGCGGCGCTTGCGGGCTTCGCGCGCGCCTACACCCAGCAGTCTTATCCCCTGCGTCCCAGCCGCCGCTTCGTGTCCGACGCCGCGCGCACGATGCTGGCCGAGATGTTCGCGGGCCGCGAGGCGCAGATCCTCGCCAGCCCCTGGAACCGCCTGCACATCCTCACGGTGCGCGGGCGCTGGCCGCTCACGCGCGACGCCTCGTTCGCGACGCCGCTCGGCTTCGGCATCGCCGCGATGGCGAACGCGGTCTCGCGCCGGCACCTCGCGCGCTTCATCGATCGCACCATCTTCCTCGACGCCCGCGACCATCCACCGTTCATGGCGGTGGGCGGCATGGCCGCGGCCGACGGCGCGAGCGTGCGCTTCGATGCCTTCCACACGCACAAGGTCGCGCTCGATGCGGGCAACCTCGCGCAGGCGCTGCTCGCATCGGCCTCGATTCCGCTGGTGCTGGAGGGCGTGGCCGACATTCCCAGCGCGCCGCCGGGGATCTATTGGGACGGTGGCATCATCGATTATCACCTGCACCTTCCGTACCACCATGCCGAGGGCCTGGTTCTCTATCCGCACTTTACCGACCGCATCGTGCCGGGCTGGCTCGACAAGGGCATGCCGTGGCGGCGCGCCCGCGGCGCATGGCTGGACAATGTGGTGCTGGTGGCGCCGTCGCGCGAGTACCTCGCGACGCTCCCGCGCGGCCGGCTGCCGAGCCGCGCCGACTTCAAGGGCTATGCGGGCAATGATTCGGGGCGCATGGCCGCGTGGCGCACCGCCATCGGCGAGAGCGAGCGGCTGGGCGACGCGTTCCTCGAGTTCGCGCGGCGCCCGGATCCGGCGCGCGTGCTGCCGCTCTAGCCGATGATTCGAGCCTCGATCCACGAGCCGGCGCGCGAGACGGCGATCCTCGGCACCTACGACGTGGTCGTGCTGGGCGGTGGCCCGTCGGGCATTGCCGCGGCAACGGCGGCCGCGCGAACCGGGGGCCGCACGCTGCTCGTCGAGCGCTACGGCTTTCTCGGCGGCATGGGCACCGCCGCGGGCGTCACCAATTTCTGCGGCCTGCACGCGAATGTCCACGGCGAGATCCGGCAGGTCGTTCACGGCGTCGCCGACGACCTTCTCGCGCGCATGGCGCGGCTGGGCGGCCTGAACGCGCCGCACGTCATCTTCGGCGGCAAGATCGCGGCGCAGGCCTACGACAATGCGGCGCTCAAGATTGCCGCCGACGATCTCGTCACCTCGAGCGGCGCGCAGCTGCTCTTCCACGCGCACGCGGCCGGCGTCGCGATGCGAACGCCGACGGAGATCGGATCGCTGCTGCTGGAGACCCGGTCGGGCCGGCGCGCCGTCAACGCACGTATCTTCATCGATAGATCGGGAGACGGCGACCTCGCGGCGCATGCCGGCGCGCCCTTCGAAAAGGGCCCCGAGCTTCTCTATCCCACGGCGATGTTCCGCGTGGGGAACGTCGATGCGGCGCGCGCCGGCGACGCGTGGGCGAAGATCCCCGTGTTGATGGAAGAAGCCGAGCGCAACGGGCACAGGTTCCCGCGCAAGGCGCCCATCGTGCGGCCGCAGAAGAATCCGTCCGAGTGGCGCGTGAACGTGACCCAGCTCGCGAATGCCGACGGCACGCCGGTCGATGGGACCGATGCGGAGCAGTTGAGCGCGGCGGAGCTGGAAGGCCGCCGGCAGATCGTCGATTTCTTCCGCTTCCTGCGCGAGGCGGTGCCGGGATTCGAGGGCGCCTACATCCTCGAGATCGCGCCGCAGGTCGGTATCCGCGAGACCCGG
>JBKJTM010000172.1:0-8064 GCA_046590805.1 Usitatibacter sp. | reverse complement strand
GGCCGGCATCGCCGACGGCGGTTGGTGCTGGGTCGAAAGCCAGTGGGGCAGGGTGCGCTGCATGCTGCGCTACAGCGAGGCCGTCGAGCCCGGCACGGTGTGGACGTGGAACGCGATCGGCAAGCAACCGGGCGCATGGCGGCTGGATCCGCGCTCGGAGGAGGGGCGGCTGGGTTTCCTGCTGAATCACCTGATCACCGATGAGCTGCCTGGCGAGGCAATGGGCCCCGGCCTTCGCCGGGGAGACCCGATGCATCGTCTCCCCGGCGATCGTCTCCCCGGCGATCGTCTCCCCGGCGATCGTCTCCCCGGCGAAGGCCGGGGCCCAATCTCCAATTCCGACCCGATCACCGGCCAGGCCGGCTGGTACGACGTGCGCGTCCGCATCCGTGCGGCCGCTGCCGATGAACCCGCCGAGACCTTCCCGCAATTCGACGCCATGGGCGCGGTCCCCGGCACCGATCCCACGCGCCACAAATGGCTCGCCTACTTCGCCGGGGGCGGCAAGTGACTCAGCTCGCGCTCGTCATCGACCTCAACGTCTGCGTCGGCTGCCACGCGTGCGTGACGAGCTGCAAGGAATGGAATACGTCGGGCGAGGCCGGGGCGCTCGCGGACCTGATGCCCTACGGCGAGGATCCCGTCGGCACCTTCCTCAATCGCGTGCAGACCTTCGAGGTCGGCCAGTTTCCCGAGACGCAAACGGTGCACTTTCCCAAGTCCTGCCTGCACTGCGAGGACCCGCCGTGCGTTCCGGTGTGCCCGACGGGTGCCAGCTACAAACGCGCCGAGGACGGCATCGTGCTGGTGGACTACGACAAGTGCATCGGCTGCAAATATTGCGCGTGGGCCTGCCCCTACGGCGTGCGCGAGCTCGACGCGAAGTCGAAGGTGATGAAGAAGTGCACCCTCTGCGTCGACCGCATCTACGACCAGGCGCTCCCCGAAGCCGACCGCAAGCCCGCCTGCGTGATGGCCTGCCCCACCAACGCACGACTCTTCGGCGACGTGCACGACCCCGGGAGCGAAGTCTCCCGGGCCATCGCCGAGCGCGGCGGCTACGCCCTGATGCCCGAATGGGGACCCGCCCCGCCAACCAGTGCCTGCCCAGAAAATTGGTGTCGGAGTCGAATTCTTGAAAATCGACTCCGACACCATTTATTGATGCGTCCCGCGCTCTCGGTCGTCTTCCTGACGACTCTCATCGGGGCTGGGCAGGGGCTCTTCCTCGGGATGTATGCCGCTGAGGCGGCTGCCGCGTTGGGGTGGGTGGACTCGGTTCCGGCGCGGCGGTTCTTCGTGGTGGGATCGGTGGTCGCGCTGGCGCTGTGCGCGCTGGGCCTCCTCGCCTCGTTCTTCCACCTGGGGCGGCCGGAGCGCGCGTGGCGCACGGCGGCGATGTGGCGCACGTCGTGGCTCTCGCGCGAGGTGATCGCGCTGCCGCTCTTCATGGCGCTCGCCTTTGCCTACGGCTGGCTCCACTACGCGGACCGCGGCGGCACGCTCGCGATCGGCGCGCTGGCGGCCGTGGCTTGCCTGGCGCTCTTCTATTGCACCGCGATGATCTACGCCTGCATCAGGTTCCTGCAGGAGTGGGCGAGCCCGTTCACGGTTACGAACTTCCTGCTCATGGGATGCGCCTCCGGGGCGACGCTGACGGCGCTCCTCTCCACCCTGTACGCACGGCAACTTTCGCAGCAGCTCGCGATCGCCGCCGCAGTCCTCACCGCCGCGGCGCTGCTCTCGCGCCTCGCCTCGCTCGCCCGCAACGCGCGCATCCGCCACAAGTCGTCGCTGCAGACGGCGATCGGCGTCGCCAACCCGCGCATCCGCCAGGTCTCGCAGGGGTTCACCGGCAACTCGTTCAACACGCTGGAATTCTTCCACGGCCTGCCCGCCATCGGCATGCGCTCGATCGCGGTGGCGTTCATCGTCTTCGCGTTCGTGCTGCCGCTGGTGCTGGTCGGCCTGGCGATCGTCGCGGCCTCGAGCGGCACCCTCGCGCTCGCATGGCTCACGCAGTACGCCGGCCTGCTGATGGAGCGCTGGCATTTCCTCGCGCAGTCGCATCACCCGCAGAACCTCTACTACCAGAACCGCTCCTGATGGGCGCCGAAGCCGTCTCGCTCGCCGCCTCCACGCCGTGGTGGGTGTGGCCGCTCGCGCTCTTCATCGTGTGCTTCTTCCTCGGCATCATCGCGGTACCCGCGGGCGTGGGCGGCGGGGTGCTGTTCGTGCCGATCGTGGCCGGCTTCTTCCCCTTCCACCTCGATTACGTCCGCGGCGCGGGCCTCCTGGTCGCGCTGTCCGGCGCGCTCGCCGCGGGGCCGCGGCTGCTCGAGGACGGCCTCGCGAACCTGCGCCTCGCGTTCCCGCTGGCGCTCGTTGCCTCCGCGAGCTCCATCGGCGGTGCGATGCTGGGCCTGGCGCTGCCCTCCTCCGTGGTCCAGGTCGCCCTTGGAATCTGCATCCTCGGCATCGTCGCGGTCATGGCCTCGGTGAAGAATTCCGAGTTCCCGCGCGTCGAGCGCCCCGACCGTCTCTCCCAGGCGCTCGGCATGCACGGCATCTTCCGCGATGGCGCGACCGGTCGCGAGGAGGCATGGCAGGTCCACCGCACGCCCCTCGGCCTCGCGCTCTTCGTCGGCATCGGCGTGCTCGCCGGCCTCTTCGGCCTCGGCGCAGGGTGGGCGAACCTGCCGGTGCTGAACCTGGTGATGGGGGTGCCGCTCAAGGTCTCCGCGGGCACCTCGAGCTTCGTCCTCTCGCTGGTGGACTCCTCCGCGGCGTGGATCTACCTGCAGCAGGGGGCGGTGCTGCCGATCATCGCGGCGCCATCGGTGATCGGCATGATGCTCGGCGCGCGCATCGGCGCGAAGCTGCTGCGCGTCGTGCGCGCCATCGTCATCCGCCGGCTGGTGCTGACGCTGCTGCTGTTGGCGGGCGCTCGCGCCCTCGCCAAGGGACTGGGGATCTGGGCATGACCGACCTCGCCGCCGCGCCGAAGCGCTATGCGACCTGGCTCGCGTGGGGCACTCGCGCCGGCCTCGCGATCCTGGTGATCGCATTCGTCGCGTACCTCGGAGGCGTCCTCGAGCCGCACGTGCCGATCGAGCGCACCGCCGCGTTGTGGGGACAGCCGGCAGCGGCGATGCTGCAGGAGACGGGGATGCGCGCGGGCTGGGACTGGGCGAGGCGTCTTCCCCGCAGCGACATGCTCTCGCTCGCCGCGATCGCGCTCCTCGCGGGCTGCTCGATCCCGTGCATCGCCGCAGTGATCCCGGTCTTCGCGCGGCGCCGCGAACGGGCGCTCATCGCGATCTGCGCCTTGCAGATCGCGGTCCTCGTCCTCGCGGCCTCCGGGCTCCTCGCCGCAACGCATTAGCCCCGGAGCAGGCCGTTTCAGAACCTCCCTGCTGCGACGATCGATCGACTCACGCCAGGCGCAGCACTACGATTCCGGCAACCACCAGCGCGATCGCGCTCCCGCGTGCAAGCGTGAGCCGCTCCTTGAATACCACGACGCCGATCAGCACCGCGAAGATCACCGACGTCTCGCGGACAGCGGACACCAACGCGATAGGCGCATGCGTCATCGCCCACACCACCAGCCCGTAGCCGACCAGGGTGGCGGTGCCGGCCACCATGGTGACCCGCCAGCTCTGCAGCACCGTCAACAGCATCCCCGGGCCCTGCGACACCGCGACATAGGCGGCCAGGACGATACCTTCGAGCAGGCAGATCCAGACCACATAGCCCACCGAAGATCCCGAAAGCCGGACGCCCACGCCGTCGAGGGTCGTATAGATGGCGATCGCGACTGCCACCAGCAGTGCCCAGCCCACCGAGCCCATGCGCGCCGCCCGCCGGAAGCCCGATTCGAACACCAGGCTGAGGATCCCGAGGCACACCACCAGCATCGCGATCTGCTGCTTGCCGGTCATCACCTCGTCCGTGAACAGCCCCACCAGGAGCACCGTGAGCAGGGGCGGCACGCCGCGCATCACCGGATAGGTGTGGCTGAAATCGCCAAGACGGTAGGCGCGGCCGAGCATGATCGAGTAGAAGAAGTGCACGAACACCGAGCCCAGCAGGAAAGGCCAGCTGTCGGCGGCCGGAAGCGGGACCCAGGGGGCCAGGATCCCCGACACGATCCCCGCGCCGATGAATACCGCGGCCGAAGGCAGCCGTTGCTTGACGCTGTGCTTGACCGCGGCATTCCACAGCGCATGCAGCAGGGCTGCGAACAGGACCACCCATAGGACCTCCGCGCTCAACCGCGCGCGTTCTTGAAGTACGTCTTCGCCCCCGCGCCCAGGACCGTGGGCAGGTGGGTGTAGACGTAGCGCACGCCCTTGGCGAGCGCGCCCTGCACCGCATCGGCGGTGGCGGGCATGCCCGGCGTGCGGCCGGCGGCGACGATCTTCGCCAGCGTGTCGTCGATCGCCTTGGCCACGCGCGGCGCCTTGGGATCTCCCGGGTGGCCCATGGACTGGGAAAGATCCGAGGGCCCGATGAAGAAAACATCCACCCCTTCAACGCGCAGGATCTCGTCGATGTTGGGCAGCGCCTCCTCGTCCTCGATCTGGATGCAGACCAGCGTCTCGCGATTGGCCGTCTCGGTGAATTCGCCCATCGATCCGTGATAGCCGTAGCCCGACGCCCGCGTGCCGGCGGCGAGGCTCCTCGCGCCCTGCGGATGGAACTTGATCGCCTGCACCGCGGCGCGCGCCGCCGCGGCGGTGCTGATGTGCGGCACCTGCACGCCCATGGCGCCCCGGTCCATCGCCACCCGGATGTCGGCGGCGCTGTTGCTGTGCGGGCGCACGATGGGCGTGATGCCGGCGGCCTCGGCGGCCATCACCATCTGCTCCATCGTCTCCAGCCCGACGGTGCCGTGCTCGCAATCGATCAGCACCCAGTCGAAGCCGACGCTGGCGGCCATCTCGACGATCTGCGCGCAGGGGATCATGACCGAGAGGCCGAACGCCGGCTCCCCGGCGGCGAAACGCGCTTTCATTCTGTTGGCTTGCATGCTTGCTTCCTCAGCATTGCGGGATTGATTCGGCGAGGCCCGCGTCGAGCGCGGCGATGACCTCGCTGGCGGTGTTCGGCGTGGCGGCGAAGCGGTCCTTCCGCAGCGTACGCGATGCCGCTGGCGGGCACCTGCGACTCGGGCTTGGACGGTCTTCAAGCCTTCTTTTCTGTCCGCTATGTGCGTCGACGAACATACACGCCCAGCTTGTCGCTGGATAATGCCGAGGGCAGAGATTAGGACTTCAACTCCAACGGCGAGGAATTCATGAATCCGCGATACCAGTTGCGCAGCATTTTTCCGGCATTTCTTCTTGGGCTGTGGGCGCTGGCCACGGTAGAGGCTGCTCATGCCGGCTTCATCATCTCCCCGGAGCAGCAGACGGGCGGTACGGGGCTCGGGGCGGTGAACACCATCCTCACCGTTCAAAATAACCCCAGCGAGTCGGGGTGCGTGCGTCGCGGTGCGGGGGTGGACATCGTCGGCCCCGCGGCCTGCCTGGGCGCCAATACCGGCGGCAACGAGGGAACCGGTTCATCCCAGACGCAGACGCGCTCGATAGCAGAGCTTGGCCTCACGAGCGCGGACAACCTGCGCGCCATTCTCAATGCGAACGAGTCTTCGACCGGGTCGATACAAATCGACAGCATCGTGCTCGGCATCTTCAGCGACTCGGGCACCCTGCTTTTCACCTCCAGCCTGTTCGCGCCGACCTTCCTGCCCTTCACGTTCGCAGGCACCGGCACGTCCGGATTCGTATTCCGTCTCGACCCCATCGATACCGCCGCCGCGCAGGCGTTGTTCGCGAATCCCGCCAACCGGGTGGGGCTGTCGTTTTCCGCCTCGCAATCCGAGTCCGGCTCGGAAACTCTGTACATAGCGGACGCGGGCGTGGTGGGGCCCGCCGCGGTCGATATCGCCATGACGAAGACCGACTCCGCCGACCCCGTCGTGGTGGGTTCGAGTCTGACCTACGTCATTACGGCAAGGAACAACGGCCCGAACACGGCGACCAACGTCGTCGTGACCGACACGTTGCCTGCCTCGGTGAATGTCGTCTCCATCACGCCCTCCCAGGGCACTTGCAGCCGCAACGGCGCCGTCATTACGTGCTCCATGGGAACTATCGATATCGGGCAAAGCGCTACGATCACGGTCGTCGTCGTTCCGACGACGGCCGGCTCGATCTCGAACACGGTGACGGCGACCGCGACGCAAGCCGATACCGTTCCAGCCAACAACACGGCCGTCCAGACCACGCTGATCCTCGCGTCGGCCGCGGCCGCGGCCGCGGCGATCCCGACTCTTTCGGAATGGGGGATGGTGATTCTGGTGCTGGCGGTGCTGGCAATAGGATGGTTTTCACGCCGGCGTCGCGGTTGATGGCTGCTGACAACCTATTGGGCCTTCACAGCTAGCTCAACACGGACGACGGCGCGCGTCGCCCGTGTTGAAGGAAAAACCGCACCATCTCGCGCGACGCATCGGGGCCTCGCGAGTCGGCATGGGATCCGCGGGGATCTCCGCCGGACCTCCCATGCGCGCGCCCACGTCGCCGGCCCGCATCAGGCGCATGGCTTCGCGCAGGGGCGAATCGAGTCCTGTCTTCATCATTCTGTTTCCTTCAGTGGATGCGGTCGCGCAACGCGGCCTTCATCGCCAAAGCGGGCCGGGGCAACCGAGTGCAACAATCGGTCCATGACCAAGTCCCTCCCGGAGCGCGCGCACCGCCTGCCGCCATCACTCGTGGCGCTCGCCCTCCTCGTGGTCGCCGTCTGGGGCACCAACTTCGTCGTCATCAAGATAGGCCTGCGCGACCTGGAGCCGCTCCTCTTCGCCACGCTGCGCTTCTTCCTTTGCGTGGTGCCGCTGGTCTTCTTCATCAAGCGCCCACCGGGCGAGTGGCGCTGGCTCGCCCTGTTCGGCATCTTTCTCGGGCCCGGCCAGTTCGCGCTCCTCTTCCACGCAATGCGCGCCGACATCTCGCCGGGACTGGCCTCACTCCTCATCCAGGTGCAGGTGTTCTTCACCATCGGGCTCTCGGTGTGGCTCTTCGGCGAACGCCTGAAGCCCGTCACCATCGCCGGCATCGTGCTCGGCGCGAGCGGGCTCGCCACCATCGCGCTGCATCTCGACGCCACGGTCACGCCAAAGGGGGTCGCGATCGTGGTCCTCGCCGCATTCTGCTGGGCGTGCGCGAACATCGTGGTGAAGAAGGCGGTGCAGTCGGCGGGAGCTCCGGTGGACATGCTCGCGTTCGTCGTCTGGTCGAGCCTCTTCGCCGTCCCGCCGCTGCTGCTGCTCGCGCTCGCCTTCGAAGGCGGCGCCGCGAGCTGGGGCGCGATCGTGAATGCGCGCTGGGACGCGTGGGCGGCACTGGTGTGGCAGGCGGTAGGCAACACGCTCTTCGGCTATGCCGCGTGGAACTGGCTGATCGCGCGCTACGACGCCGCGGTGGTGACGCCTTATGCGCTGCTCATCCCGGTATTCGGCATGGGATCGTCGGCGCTCCTGCTGGGCGAGCCGTTGCCGCCCTGGAAATGGCTCGCGGCGGCGCTGGTGATCGGCGGCATCGCGCTCATTACGCTTGCCGGCCGCCGCCCGAAGCCCGCAACCTAAGCCGGCGGGCTCTCCGCCGAGCGATCCCAGATGTTGGGCAGGACCGCGCTCGAATAGCCGGAGATGAACGGCTCGGGCCGGCCGGTCACCGGGTCGTACACGTGCCGCCTCACCGCGCCGATGTTGGCGCCGTAGACGTGGATGCTGATCGAGGCCTCGTTCGCGAGCGCGTTCGACACGCGGTGGATGTCGCCCACGCGCGGCGAGACGAGATCGATGGCGCCCGGCTCGACGCGATGGCTGCCGCCGGGTGCGAGACGCCCGCCGTCGATGCCGTACTCCTCGCAAAGCTCCGCCCCGCGCATCACCCCCACCATCCCCCACACCGTGTGGTCGTGCAGCGGCGTCTTCTGCCCCGGGCCCCAGACAAAGCTCGCCACCGAAAAGCGATCCGCTGGAGCGCTTTTCGG
>JBKJTM010000090.1:0-4373 GCA_046590805.1 Usitatibacter sp. | reverse complement strand
GCGAGCAGTACCCGAAGATCCAGCTGGACGTCGAGCGCTCCGGCTCGGAGCGCGTCTTCCAGCGGATCAACCAGGAATACCAGGCCAACATCAAGAACGTGGACATCGTGAACTCCTCCGATGCCTCGCACTTTTTGTTCTGGAAGCAGCAGAAATGGCTCGCCGCGCACACGCCGCCCGACGCGAGGAAATTCGCCGCGCAGCACCGCGACGCTGACGGCTTCTATCACACCTGGCGCGCTTCCCTCTCGGTGATGGGCTACAACACCAGCCTCATGTCGGAAGCCGATGCGCCCAAGGGTTACGCCGATCTCCTCGACCCGAAGTGGAAGGGCAAGCTCGCCAAGGCGCACCCCAGCTATAGCGGCACGGCGCTCACCGGCACCTACGCGATCAGCAAGGCGCTGGGCTGGGATTACCTCGAGAAGCTCTCCAAGCAGGGCGTGCAGCAGCTGCAGTCGACCACCGCCACGCCCAAGAGCATCGCGAGCGGCGAGCGCGCGGTGATGGTCGACGGCAACGAGTACAACATGTTCATCGAGATCGACGCCAAGAGCCCGGTGAAGATCATCTACCCGAAGGAAGGCACGCCCTTCGTGACCTCGCCCACGGCGATCTTCGCCGCGGCACCGCACCCGAACGCCGCGCGCGTGCTGCAGAACTTCCTCTACACCGCGAAAGCGCAGCAGCTGCTGGTGGATGCGGGCGGCAACCGATCCATGCACCCGGAGGTGAAGGAGCCCGCCAACCGCACGCCGCTCGCGCAGATCAAGCTGCTGCCCGACGATCCGGCGGGCATGCTGCCGCAGATCGCGGAGATCAAGAAGAAGTACACGGCGCTCTTCGGCAACTAGGTGTCGCAGGCCTCGTCGTTCCGGCGGAGGCCGGAACCCAGTCTGGGGCCCCGGCCTTCGCCGGTGCGACGCCTCTCTGCGGGACGAGGCGTCGACCCGACGGCGCCCTTCTCCATCGCGATGGTGCTGCTCCTCGCGGGGCTGGTGCTGCTGCCGATGTACTGGCTGTTCGTGACCAGCCTCACCAACGAGGCGAAGCAATTCACGCTCGAGCACTACCGCCACCTGTTCGTGGACCCCGCGTTCCTGAAGCCGCTGGTGACGACGCTGTGGACCTCGGCGGCGGTGGGCGTGTTGTGCGTGTTGGTCGCGGCGCCGATGGCCTGGCTGGTGGCTCGCACCGACCTGCCGGCCAAGCGCCTGCTGCGCACGCTGATCCTGGCGTCGTTCGTGACCCCACCCTTCATCGGCGCCTTCGCCTGGGTGCTGCTGGGCGGGCCGAATGCGGGACTCATCAACCAGTGGTACTACACGCTGATGGGCGTGAAGCCCTTCGAGGCGACACCGCTGATCAACATCTTCTCGGCGTGGGGAATGGTGTTCGTGATGGCGCTCTACACGTTCCCCTACGTGTTCACGTTCGTCGCCAACAGCCTCGACATGATCCCGAGCGAGCTCGAGGAAGCCTCGGCGATCTTCGGCGCGCGGCCATGGCGCACCGCCACCCACATCACGCTGCCGCTGGTGCTGCCGGCGCTGCTTGCGGGCTTCCTGGTGGCGTTCCTGCAGTCGATGACGCTCTTCGGCACGCCCGCGATCCTGGCCCTGCCCGCGGGCGTCGACACCATGACCACCAAGATCTGGAGCCTCTTCCAGTTCCCGCCGCAGCCGGGGCTCGCGGCGGCCGCGTCGCTGCCGCTCCTCCTCATCACCGTGATCCTGCTGCGCGCGCAGACCGCGATCATGGGACGGCGCGGCTATTCGATCATCGGCGGAAAGAGCACCGGCATCCGCACCATCCGGCTGGGCGCGTGGAAGGCGCCCGCGATGCTGCTCTTCGTCTTCGTGCTCGGCTGCTCGATCCTGCTGCCCTATGGCGTCCTCGCACGCACCGCGCTGGTGAAGAACTGGTCGGGCCCGGTGCTGGGCAACTTCTCGTTCGAGCACTGGCGCTTCGTTTTCCTCGAGTTCAGCCAGACGAAAGTCGCCTTCCTGAACACCTTCGTGCTCGGCGCTTCCGCCGCGACCGCCGGCACCATCCTGGTGGTGATGATCGGCTACCTGAGCATCCGCAAGCTGGTGTGGGGCCATCGCTACCTCGCCTTCCTCGCGACCGCCCCGGTGGCCATTCCCGGCATCGTGCTCGCCGTGGGCCTCTTCCTGAGCTACACGCGCCCGCCGCTGGTGCTCTACGGCACGCTCGCGATCATCTTCCTCGCCTACCTCACCAAGGAGCTGCCGGTGGGCTACCAGCAGGTGGCGACTTCGCTGAAGAGCGTGCACCCGGAGCTGGAGGAGGCGAGCCGCATCTTCGGGGCGACACGGCTGCGTACGCTCTTCGACATCACGGCACCCCTCATCAGGAACGGCGTCATCGCCACCTGGATCCTGATCTTCATCGGCTCGATCCGCGAGCTCTCCGCCACCATCCTGCTGTTCACCGCAAAAACGAAAACCATCTCGGTCACGATGTTCGACCTGCGCGAGAGCAATGACTGGGGGCCGATCGCCGTGCTGTCGATCACCATGCTGGCGATCACCTTCGTGATGGTCGCCGCGATCAACTACTTCACCGACCGGAGATCTTCGTGACCGACCCGTCACTCCCGTGCAGGCGGGAATCCAGTTTGCCCTTGTTGGCCCTCGTCCTGGGCGACGCCACCGGCATCGGCCCCGAGCAGTGCGCGCGCGTGCTTGCCGACGGGCGCCTGGTCGACGCCGCGCGCCTGCTGGTGGTGGGCGATGCGCGGGTGCTGCAGATGGGCGCGCGCGACGCGGGAGTGAAAGTGCGCTGGCGCGCCGTCGGGGCGCCGGAGCAAGCCGATGGGCCCCCGGGCGAGATCGCGTTGCTGGACCTCGCCAACCTCGATCCCGTGACGCTGAAGCGCGGCGCGATCTCGGCGGATTCGGGGCGCATCACCGGCGAGACGCTCGCCCATGCCATCGGCCTCGCGCTCGAGGGACGCCTGGATGGCGTCACTTTCGCGCCTCTCAACAAGGCCGCGCTCCACGCCGGCGGCTGGAAGTTCAACGACGAGCACCAGATGTTCGCGCACCTCACCAGGCACCAGGGGTTCTTCGGCGAGATGAACGTGCTCGACGACCTGTGGATGTCCCGCGTCACCTCGCACGTCGCGCTGCGCACCGCGATCGACCAGATCACGCGCGAGCGGATCGACGATGCGTTGACGCTTGCCGACCGGACCATGCGCGGGGCGGGTTTCGCCACGCCACGAATCGCGGTGTGCGCATTGAATCCCCATGCGGGGGAGAACGGACTCTTCGGGCGCGAGGAGATCGACCTGATCGCCCCGGCCGTGGCCAAGGCGGCGGCGCGCGGCATCGCGTGCAAAGGCCCGTATCCGTCGGACACGGTGTTCCTCAAGGCCTTCGCGGGCGATTTCGACGGCGTGCTCTCGATGTATCACGACCAGGGTCAGATCGCGACCAAGATGAAGGGGTTCAATCGCGGCGTGACGGTGACGGCGGGGCTGGAGACCGTGTTCACGACGCCGGCGCATGGCACCGCGTTCGACATCGTCGGCAAGGGAGTCGCCACCACCGGCGCGCTCGAGCAGGCGGTGCGGCTGGGCGCGCGGCTCGCGACGGCGCGTCGTTCGCAGCGTGCCGTTCCCGCCTGAGCGACGATCCAGCCAACCCCCAAGGGATCCAATGTCTTCCAACGAAACCGCTCCCAGGGTCACCCCCGCCACCACCGATCACGTCGCGGGATTCGTCGTCGCCGCGAAATCCTCCGACATCCCCAAGGATGTCGCGCACCTCGGCAAGCGCTCGGTGCTCGACGGCATCGGGCTCGCGCTCGCCGGGGCCGCTTCCGAATGCGGGCACATCGCGGCGAAGTATCTCGAATCGCTGGGGATCGCGAACGAAAGCGGCTCCACGGTGATCGGGACCGGGTTGCGGTTGCCGGCACGCTTCGCCGCGTTCGCCAACGGACTCGCGATCCACGCCGACGATTACGACGACACGCAGCTCGCGGTGGCCAAGGACCGGGTCTACGGGCTGCTCACCCATCCCACGGCGCCGGCGCTGCCGCCGGTGCTGGCGCTCGCCGAGCGGGACCGGCGCAGCGGCGCAGATCTCATGCTCGCATACCAGGTCGGCGTGGAAGTGGAATGCAAGGTGGCCGAGGCGATCATGCCGCGGCATTACCAGCATGGCTTCCACAGCACCGCCACCTGCGGGTCGATCGGCGCGGCGGCGGGGGCGGCAAGATTACTGGGGCTGGATCGTGAAGCGACGCGACGCGCGCTTTCGCTCGGCGCCACGCAGGCGGGCGGGCTGCGCGAGAACTTCGGCACCATGACCAAGCCGTTTCATGCGGGGCGTGCCGCGGAG
>JBKJTM010000528.1:0-2538 GCA_046590805.1 Usitatibacter sp. | reverse complement strand
TTCACGACCTGGACATCACATCTCACCCGGTCGGGTCGCCCGGATTCTTCGCGGATCTGTAGGGGTACCACTTCGAGAAGCTGCATCACCTGCTGCGGCTGGTGAACTTCGAGGGCTACCGCGGGCAGAGGGTGCTCGACGTCGGATGCGGCGCCGGCACCGACCTCGTGCGGTTCGCCAGGGGCGGGGCGGAGGTTTCCGGGGTCGATCTCTCGGCCACCGCGATCGCGCTGGCCCGAAGCAATTTCGAGCAGCAGGGGCTCACGGCAGACCTGCGCGAGGCGGACGGCGAGCGCCTGCCGTTCGCGGACAACACCTTCGATCTGGTCTACGCCCACGGCGTCGTCCAATACACGACCCATCCGCAGGCGCTCGTCGACGAGTGCCGGCGCGTGCTCACGCCCGGCGGCGAAGCGGTGTTCCAGGTCTACAACCGCATCTCCTGGCTGAACGCGCTCTCGAAGCTGATGAAGGTTCCCCTCGAGCATGAGGACGCGCCGGTCCTGCTCCGCTACAGCGCGGGAGAGTTCAGGGCGCTGCTTCAGGGCTTTCGCGACGTCCGGATCGTCGAAGAGCGCTTCCCCGTGAAATCGCGGCTGCACCGAGGATGGAAGGGGACGCTGTTCAACACGTGCTTCGTGGGCACGTTCAACGCACTGCCGCGTCCGCTCGTCCGCAGGTTCGGGTGGCATCTTCTGGCCTTCTGCCGCAAATGAGCCGTGCTCCGCTGGCGATCGTGAAGGCGCATGCCTTCGGGAACGACTTCCTCCTCGTGCGGGAGGCCGATGTCGCCGGCACCGCCGATCGTCCTGCGCTGGCTCGCGCGCTCTGCGATCGGCATCGCGGCATCGGCGCCGACGGGGTCATCGCCTATGAGGAAACCCCCACGGGCGCCTCGATGCGGCTTCTCAATGCCGATGGCAGCCGGTCCGAGGTGTCGGGGAACGGCGTGCGATGTCTCGGCGCCTGGATCGCGTCGCAGCGCGGTCCCGGTGATGCGCCGATAGACATCGAGACCGACGCGGGCACGAAGCGGCTCGAGTGCCTCGACGCCGCGGGTCCGCGATTCACCTTTCGAGCGGCCATGGGGAAGCCCGAGCGGCTCGCGCTCGAACGGATCGAGGTCAGTGGTATCGGGATCGAGGCGGTCACGCTCCGTGTCGGCAACCCCCAGTGCGTCGTGCTCGGGCCGGTCACCGCGGAGCGGCTGCACACGCTCGCGGCCGCGCTTGCGGTGCATCCGCACTTTCCCGAGGGCACCAACGTCGAGCTCGCGACGGTCGAGGAGCCGGGGCGGGTGCGCATTCTGATCTGGGAGCGGGGTGTCGGGCCGACCGAGGCGTCGGGGACCGGCGCGTGCGCGGCGGCGGTCGCGGCCATCCGGTACGGCGGCGCCGCGAAGGATGTGCAGGTGGTCTCGCCCGGCGGGGCGCAGCGCGTGGAGTGGACCGACGAGGGACTCTTCCTGACGGGGTGGGCGGAGCTCATCGCGCAGGCGACCTGGCTCGGCGTGGACTGACGCCCGCATCGCTCAGTTTCTGCGAGCATCCCGCAGGAGCGGGATGTCTGTTGCTGCGACCTGTCTCAGGACCGCCGCGGCGTCCGGCGCACGGCCCGAGACGAGGGCAGGGCATCCATCGTTTCTACCTCCGCGCGAATCGCGCGCTCCAGTCCCCTGACCGCCGACAGCGCCTCGGCGTACGCGCCGGCCGCGAGGCGTGCGCGCGCTTTTTGCAGCGTCGCGGCTGCCTCCGTGGCGGTCTTGCGTGGCGCGACGAGGGTTCGGGCCGGCACGCGTGCGGCATCCGCCGCTTTCAGTCGGGCGTCGAGCGCCTGGGCGGCGGCGTTCGCGGTGCTCACGGCGAGCTCGGCTTCGCTGCGCGCCAGGGCCTTGCCGTCGGCCGCCAGCTTGGCCGCATCCTGCGCGCGCTCGGACGCGTCAATCGCGCGGGTCAGGGCGAGGCGATAGTCGCGCTGCTCGACCGCCTCATGCGACTGTTGCAGCGCGGACGTGGCGGCCGTGAACGCCTCGGACGCGTATTGCTCCGCTCCCGCGGCGCGCGCGGCATCGATCGACCCCTGCGCCTGGTTTATTTCCTTGTGGGGAGGTTCAGAGCAGCCGGCAACGAGAAGGAGCAGCAGAGGCGCGGCGAGCAGACGACGCATCGCCCGAAGTATAGCAGGGTATGGTGTACGATGAAGAGCGTTGCGCCTCACGATCGGCCGCGCGAGAAGCTCCAGCGGCTGGGCGCCGCGGGTCTCGGCGACAACGAACTGCTGGCCATCGTGCTGGGCCACGGCCGGGCTCGCGCGAGCGCTCTGGACGTGGCGAATGCGGTGCTTGACGCGTCGGGCGGGGTGCACGGGCTGGTGCGGTCGCGGCACGACGACTTGCGCGCGATTCCCGGCATCGGCGCCGCGCGAGGCGCGCAGATTCTGGCGGCGGTGGAGCTGGGCCGACGAACGCTGACGCGCGCGGCGGCCGAACGGGTGCAGATCGCCAGCCCGCGCGCCGCGGCGGAGTTCCTGCTGCCGCAG
>JBKJTM010000260.1:0-3052 GCA_046590805.1 Usitatibacter sp. | reverse complement strand
GCCGACCTCGCGCATCCGCGTGCTCGAGGCGGGCCATCCGGTTCCGGACGAGCAGGGCGAGGCCGCGGCGCGCGAGATCCTGGCGCTCGTCTCCGGCCTCGGCGAAGACGACCTCCTCTTCGTGCTGGTCTCCGGCGGCGGCTCCTCGCTGCTCTCGCTGCCGGCGGCCGGCATCACGATGGCGGATCTGAAGGCGGTGACGCGTGAGCTCCTCGCGAGCGGGGCGCCGATCCAGGACATGAACACGGTGCGCAAGCACCTCTCGGCGATCCAGGGCGGGCGTCTCGCGGCGGCCACCCGCGCCCGCGTGCTCGCGTTGGTGATTTCCGACGTCACCGGCGACCAGCCGACGCATGTCGCCTCGGGCCCCTGCGCCCCCGATCCCTCCACCTACGCGGAAGCGATCGAGATCCTCGCGCGTTTCGGCGTATCCGCGCCGGCCTCGGTCGCGCGGCACCTCTCGGCCGGACAGGCCGGAGGCCTCGACGAGACGCCCAAGCCGGGAGATGCCCTGTTCCAGCGGGTCGAGAACCGGGTGATCGCGACCGCGCGGCAGAGCCTCGTCGCGGCGGCCGAGTACTTCCGCGCCCAGGGGATCGCCGCGCTGGTGCTGGGAGACAGCGTCACCGGCGAGTCGAGCCAGGTCGCGAAGGTCTATGCAGCGCTGGCGCGCCAGGTTCGCCATCACGGCGATCCGGTGAAGGCCCCGGTCGCGCTGATCTCCGGCGGGGAAACCACCGTGACCCTCCGCGGCCAGGGCCGCGGCGGACGATGCAGCGAGTTCCTGCTCGCACTCGCGATCGACCTCGACGGACTCGCGGGCGCGTGGTCCCTGGCGTGCGATACCGACGGCATCGACGGCAGCGAGGACAACGCCGGGGCGGTGGCGACCCCGGATACGCTCGCGCGCGCCGCCGCCGCGGGGCTCGTCGCCAGGCGGCGCCTGGCCGACAATGATGGCCACGGTTTCTTCGCGGCGCTCGGCGACCTCGTGGTCACGGGTCCGACGCGCACCAATGTGAACGACTATCGCGTCCTCCTTCTCGACTCGTGAAGCTCTCCATCGTCATCCCCTGCTACAACGAGCAGGCCACGATCGGCGAGCTCCTCGAGCGCGTGCGTGCCTCGCCCTATCCCGACAAGGAGATCATCGTCGTCGACGATTTCTCCGGCGACGGCACGCGCGAGCTGCTGCAGGGCGAGCTGCGCGGGCAGGTCGACCACCTGGTGATGCACGAGCGCAACCAGGGCAAGGGCGCCGCGCTGAGGAGCGGCATTCGCGCGGCGACCGGCGGCATGGTGATCATCCAGGACGCGGACCTCGAGTACGACCCGAACGAGTACCCGCGACTGTGCGACCCGATCCTCGCCGGCCGCGCGGACGTGGTCTACGGGTCGCGCTTCATGGGCGCCGATGCGCACCGCGTGCTGTATTTCTGGCATCGCCTCGGCAACGGCTTCCTCACACTGCTTTCGAACATGCTGTCGAACCTGAACCTCACCGACATGGAGACCTGCTTCAAGTGCTTCCGCCGCGAGGTCATCCAGGGGATCGAGATCGAGGAGAACCGCTTCGGGTTCGAGCCCGAGGTCACCGCCAAGGTCGCCAGGCTGGGCTGCCGCATCTACGAGGTCGGCATCTCCTACTACGGGCGGACCTACGCGGAGGGCAAGAAGATCGGCTACAAGGACGGCCTGCGTGCGATCTACTGCATCCTCAAGTACAACCTCTTTCGCTGAGGCGCGGCTCGTCGCCCGCTACTTCGTGGTCGGGGGCGTGTCGGCGTGCGTCGACATCGGGCTGTTCCTCGCCTTCGCGCAGGGCCTGGGGCTTCCCTACCTGCGCGTGGCCGCGGCGAGCTTCGTCATCGCCACGCTGGTCAACTATTTCCTGAGCGTGCGCTTCGTCTTCGCGAGCGGGCAGCGCTTCGGGCGGCGCTGGGAGATCGCGATGGTCTACCTGGTGAGCGGCGTGGGCCTCGCGCTGAACCAGGCGATCCTCTTCCTGTGCGTGGAGGTCGCCTACCTGGGCCTGCTGCTGTCGAAGCTGACCGCGACCGGAACGGTATTCTTCTGGAACTATCTCGCGCGCCGGCTGCTTGTTTTCGGCTCGGCGCGCCCCGGCGAGGCGATCAGCGAGCCGATCCCGGTAGCGGCGCCGGCCGATCGACCGTGACCCTGGCCAGGTAGGCGTCGAGGGCAGCGCGGTCCACCTGCATCAGCACGAAGAATTCGCCCAGCTGGAACGCCGGCCGCGCATACGCCGAGGTGTCCACGTGCGGATCACCCTGCGCGCCTTCGAGGTCGGTCTTGAGGAGCCACGTCTCGACGACGTAGTCGACGCGTGCCTTCCTCACCTCCGCGGCGAGCTCGGGCGTGCTCCAGCGGAAGTAGAACGGCACCCCCGGCCGGTGCCCCAGCAATCCGATGTACTCCGGGCGCATCCACATGACGCGCGCGCCGGGAGGCGTGACGGCACCGATCGACTGGAGTCCCGACAGCGTGCCGACGACGAGCTGCGCACGCTCTCGCGCCCGCTCGACGTTGATCGTCGTGTAGTACTCGGTGATGTCGCGGTACGCATAGGGCTGGCCGGGAATCACGATCGCGCCGTCGCCGGCCTTGCGCTGGAGAAGCAGGAGCGCCGGAAATGTGAAGGCGATCGTGGCGAGCACGACGCCTCCGATGAGGAGCGCGCGGGACCGCGGCCGGAGCGCGAAGCGCGCGCTCGCCACTAGCAGGAAGTCGGCCGCGCAAACGAGCATCAGCGGGATGAGCGGATAAAGCAGGCGGCGGGTATTGTCTGGCGTGAACACCCACGGGAAGAGGACACCCAGGGACAGCAGCAGGAACCAGCCGTCGAGGCGATTCCTGGCGATGCGCAGCGCCATGCCGGCGAGCGCCAGCGCGCCCAGCAACAGGATCGCGATGCGCGCCGGAGAGGACACCGCGGCCTCGGCGGTGAAGGAAGCGATCCATGCCGAGGAGAAGTGATCCGCGGCCGCCTGCAGCATTGCTGCCGGGTCGCCGATCCACTTCGCGACGATCTGCT
>JBKJTM010000120.1:0-4474 GCA_046590805.1 Usitatibacter sp. | reverse complement strand
GGCGAGGCCCTGGCGACGCTGGTGGTCAACACCATCCGCGGCATCCTGAAGGTCGTGGCCGTCAAGGCGCCGGGCTTCGGCGACCGCCGCAAGGCCATGCTGGAAGACATCGCCATCCTCACCAACGCGACCGTGATCGCCGAAGAGCTGGGCCTCAAGCTGGAGAACGTGCAGCTGAAGGACCTGGGCCGCGCCAAGCGCGTCGAGGTCGGCAAGGAGAACACCACCCTCATCGACGGCGCCGGCAAGGAAGAGAACATCAAGGCGCGCGTGGAATCGATCCGCAAGCAGATCGAGGAAGCCACCAGCGACTACGACAAGGAGAAACTGCAGGAGCGCGTGGCGAAGCTGGCCGGCGGCGTTGCGGTGATCAAGGTCGGTGCCGCGACCGAAGTCGAGATGAAGGAGAAGAAGGCCCGCGTCGAAGACGCGCTGCACGCGACCCGTGCCGCCGTCGAAGAAGGCATCGTCCCGGGTGGTGGTGTCGCCCTGCTGCGTGCCCGTGACGCCGTCTCGAAGGTGAAGACCGACAACGAGGACCAGGCTGCCGGCGTGAAGATCGTCGTGCGTGCCCTGGAGCAGCCGATGCGCGAGATCGCCCGCAACGCGGGTGACGAGCCCTCGGTGGTGATCAACAAGGTGCTCGAAGGCAAGGGCAACTTCGGCTACAACGCCCAGACGGGCGAGTACGGCGACATGGTGGCGATGGGCGTGCTGGATCCGACGAAAGTCACCCGCTACGCGCTGCAGAACGCCGCTTCGGTTGCCGCGCTGATCCTCACGACCGATGCCATGGTCGCCGAGCTGCCCAAGGACGAAAAGGGCGGTGGCGGCGGTGGCATGGGCGGCGGCGGGATGGGCGGCATGGGTGACATGGACATGTAATTCGTCGCCCCGGGCGGCGCTTCTGCGCCGATGGCCCGGGGCCCCATCGGATCCCGGCCTGCGCCGGGATGACGAGTCCTCGAAAGACCCCGCTTCGGTGGGGTTTTTCATGCGAGCGCAACGAATGTTACTCGGCGATAATGGCCCCATGTCGACATCGCGAACCGTAGAGGAAGTACAGGAGCGCCTTGAAGCGAGCGGGCTGAATGGCGCACTCCAGTTCCTCAACGCCCGCACGCCGCACCGTTTCACCGGCGTCTACCGTTACGACGGCGACATGCTGCGCAACGAGGCCCTGTACGACCGTTTTTCCCCGGAGCTGGTACGCGGCGACGATGTGCCGATGCTGCAGGCCTATTGCGCGCTCGTGCGTGAGCGCGGCACCGGCCTCATGTTCGCCGACGCGCGCGCGGGAACCAGCGTTGCGTGGAGACCCGGCACCCCAGTGGTGTCGTATTGCGGCGCCCTCCTGCGCGACGAGTCCGGGCGCCCTTTCGGGACGCTGTGCCACTTCGACCTGGACCGCTGCGAGCCGAACGTCTCGGTGCTCGAGCAGCTCGACGAGGTGGCCCCGCTGATCTATCGGTGGCTGCGCGAAAGGCAGCGGTAGGAAACGGGGGTGGATCGTCACCCGCTTGCAACGTGCAGGACCACAAAAAGGTGATGGATCGAGTCGGCGCGCGCTCGCGCTCGGCGCCAATCTGAAGGGGCGCCATGGCCAATGTCTTCGAGCCCGCCGCCAGCGGACGCGCCAAGTGCCGCGGCTGCGGACGGGCCCTCGCCAAGGGCGAGTGGCGTTTCGGCGAGCGCCTGCCGAACCCGTTCGGCGAGGGCGAGGTGACGCATTGGTTCCACCCGGCGTGTGCCGCGTACAAGCGGCCCGACGCGCTTGCTGCCGGTCTCGCCGACGCGCCAGCCGAGTTGCCCGGGCGCAGCGAGCTCGAGCGCGTTGCAACCGCCACCCTCGCGCTACCCCGCATCGCCCGCGTCGACGGCGCCGAGCGCGCGCCGAGCGGCCAGGCGCGTTGCCGCCAGTGCAAGGAGCCGATCGAGAAGGGCGGCTGGCGCATCCGGCTGGTCTTTCATGAGGAAGGCACGTTCTCGCCGGGCGGTTTCGTGCATCTGCAGTGCCGCGGGGCCTATTTCGAGACCGACGACATGCTCGCCCCCCTGCTGAATTTCAGTCCCGCGCTCGACGCCGCGGACCACGATGCGCTGCGCGAAGCGTTGGCTGTGGCGCCGACGACATCTTCTTCGTAGGCCCAGGCCGAATCTCGTGTGCTCGTCTTCCTGCGCCAGACGTTGCAGGTAATGGAGGACCGGTCGTGGCCGCTTCTCGCACGTTCGTTGCCGCTGGCGATCCACATATTGTCGCTGATGTGAGCACCCGCTCGTAGCCCGGACCCCGGCGTCCATTGGCCTATTTCCCATTTAAAATCAAAACGCTGAAACACCCCCCTAGTCTCCCGTTCTCCTGCGTCGTGTGCATCAGTCTCGAGATGACGACATTTGTTGGTGGCTTCATAGGATTCACCCCACACCACACACGCACAGGAGTTTTCCCATGACGCACAAATTGACCGCCGCCCTCGCGACCGCCGGAATCCTGGTCGCCGGCGCGCTCGGCATCGCGACCCCCACGACCGCCCACGCCACCGCGTACGTCCAGGCGCCGTGCGACTTCATCACCGCCGGCGGCTACGTCTTCAAGGACAACCAGGAGATGGCCAACTTCGGCGTGCACGGCGGCTGCAAGAACGGCGAGTTCTGGGGCCACGTGAACTTCGTCGACCACGAGAATCAGTTCCACCTCAAGAGCACACGCATCACCGGCTACATGTTCGATCCGCACTCGCCGAACTCCCGCGACATCTGCGGCTTCGGGCGCATCAACGACCAGGAGCAGGAGGTGATGTTCCGCGTCCGACTCACCGACAACGGCGAGCCGGGAAAGAACGACCTCTTCGGCATCACGATCGACAACTGGTACACGTCGGGCGAGCGCTTCTATCGCGTCTCCTCGCGCAAGCTCGCCGGTGGCGAGGGCGGCGGCGGCAACGTGCAGCTGCACAAGGGCAATCGCTCCAACAGCATCGATCCCGGCTACTTTGCCCTCAGGGAATGGCAGATGTGTGGTGACATGGCGCAGCCGTGATAACGCATGCGCCATCGGAAGCGCCCCGGAAACGGGGCGTTTTCTTTTGTAAGGCTGCGTTCATCTTGCCGGACCATACTGGGCATGTCGTCGATTCAGGTCAGACGACTCCTCTTTCCCGGCGCGGCCCGCCGGGAATCTCGGGGCCCGCGTATTCGGCGGGCCCTTTTTCTTTTGCCTAGTCGAACTTCGCGCCCGACTCCTTCACCACTTTCGCCCAGCGGTCCTTCTCGCTCGCGATGAAGGCGCCGAACTGCTCCGGAGACATCGCGCGCACTTCGGCGCCGGCCTTGTCCAGACGCTCCCTCATCTCGGGGGTCGCGAGGATGGTCATCACGGTCGAGTGCATCTTGCGCACCACCTCCGGTGGCGTGCCGGCGGGTGCGACGATGCCCTGCCACGAGCCGGTCTCGAAGCCGCTGAACCCGGATTCAGCGACGGTGGGGATATCGGGCGCCGCGGAAAAGCGCTTCGCGCTCGAGATGGCGAGCGCCTTCAGCTTGCCGTCCTTCACGAACGGGTAGGTGGCGAGCATCCCGTTGAACATCACCTGCGCCTGGCCGCCGACCATGTCGGTGAGCGCCTGGGAGCCGCCCTTGTAGGGGATGTAGGTCCACTTGATCCCGGCGCGCTGGGCGAACTCGATCCCCGCCAGGTGGTTGGCGCCGCCGAGTCCCGAGACCGCGAAGTTCATCGAGTCCGGTTTCGCCTTCGACAGCGCGATCAGCTCCTTCGCGTCCCTGGCGGGAACCGACGGATGCACCACCAGGAGATGCGGCGAGTACGCCACCATCACCACGGGCGCGAAGTCCTTCACCGGGTCGAACGGCAGCGTGGTCACGACGCTCGGCGCGATCGCGAGCGAGCCGATGTCGGCGAGCAGCACGGTGTAGCCGTCGGGCGGCGACTTGGCGACGAAATCCGCGCCGATGTTGCCGGTGGCGCCGGGCTTGTTCTCGACCAGAATCGGCTGCCCCCACGCCTCGCCCAGCTTCTGGCCGACGGCGCGCGCGAGGATGTCGGAGGTGCCGCCCGGCGGGTACGGGACGACGATCCTGATCGGCTTCGACGGCCACTGCTGCGCCTGCGCCTGCACCGCGCCCGCGATTGCCAGGGCGCCGAACGCAAGGGTGATGGTCCTCAGGATTCTTTTCATGGACTCCTCCTTTTGTAGTCAGTCAATGGATCTCGGGTTCGGCAGTGGCGGCGCCGCCCTCGAGGAAGTCGAAGTCGCATCCCTTGTCCGCCTGCGTCACGTGCTTGAGGTACAGCGTGCCGAATCCGCGCGTGAAGTGCGGCTTCGGCGCCTTCCATGCGGCGCGGCGCGATGCGAGCTCGGCTTCATCCACCAGCAGGTTGAGCTTGCGATTCGCCACGTCCAGCTCGATGCGGTCGCCGTCCCTCACCAGCGCGAGCGGCCCGCCGACGAACGCT
>JBKJTM010000121.1:0-3076 GCA_046590805.1 Usitatibacter sp. | reverse complement strand
TCAGCGCGCACACCAGGTCCACTTCGGCGAACCCGATCGAATTGCCCGCGATCATCCCGCCGATCATCGTGGCGAGCTCGCCGCGCTGCTGCTCCTCCGATAGCCAGCCGAGCGTGCCGCCCAGCGCGATCATCCGCGCGCGCTTCGCGGGTTGCGATTCCGCACGCGCCGCGGAGAGGTAACGCGAGCGCGTCGCATCGTCCGCGGAAATCTCCGCCAGCGTCTGTGCGAATCCGGGCGATTGGCTGTCCGCCACGGGCATCGTCGCAAGCAGCTTTTCCACGCGATCAAGCTGCGCGCTGGTGCCGGGGTCCGAGCGCAACACGCCATGCACCATCTGCAGTTTCTGCGCCGGCGACTTGCGGTCGTCGAAGAAGCCGCAGATCTGGCGGCGGCTGGCGGCGAGCGGCTCGCCCTCGCGGACACCGGATACCCGCACCATCGAGTTGCGCGAGAAAACCTTCAGCAGCCCCGGACTCGGATGCCCGGTGGCGAAGTCACGCCCGCCGCCGTCGAAATACTTGTTGAGCAGCATCGCGGCCGTCGGCCCCACCGGCGCCGCTCCGGAAAAGCCATAGATCGCGGGCACGTTCGGAAAGAGGCGTCGCATGCGGTCGCGGCCGCTCTCACCGGCGGACGAGGCGTACTTCGACGCGTCGGGATTGAGGCTCTCGCAACCGAAGAGATAGACCTCCTTCAACTTCGCGAACAGGTTCGGGCACGAGCCGCCGCAGGAGGCGCGCTCGAGCTCGTCGATCTCGAGGTACTCGTTGTTGCCGAGGCGATCGGAATAGAAGGTGTCGCCGGCATTGAAGTGGCCGGAGACGACGAGCGCATCGCACTGCACGTCCTTCTGGCAGGACGAGCGCAGCCAGTCGGGGCGCCCCTTCTCCACCAATTCCACGAATTCGTAATTGCCCTTCGGCAGGCGCGCGCGGATGGTCTCCTTCTCGTCGGCGGAATTGACGGTGATCGTGCAGACCGTCTTCTTTTCAGCGAGCGCGGGCGCCGCCGCGAGAGAACCGGCAACGAACAACAGGGCAAGGGAAAGGTGGTGGCGCATCGATGGCGGCAGGAAGCATTCCAGTCGCTTCGATTCTCGTCGCCGATCGTCGAAAAGGATGCCGGAGAGGAGCCGTTGTGCGCGTCGGCGCCCGCTGTCGGCGGATGCCCGCGCCGAGTAGGACACTTCGAAACCCGGCGACAGGCACTCTTTCCGCCGCGGAAAGAGTGTCTGTCTTCGAGGGTTGCCGTCGAGCCGGCACCATCACCGCCGCGGCACGCGAGGCGCCCGGCGGGGCTCTCGTGCCACGAACGGTGGTACTCTTTCACATCGGATTCGAAGAGGAGACTCGACAGTGAAAAGATTCGTGACCGCGCTCGCCCTGGTGCTCTCGTTCGGCCTGGCCTCCTTCGAGGTCGATGCGGCGAAGCGCTTCGGCGGCGGCTCCAATGTCGGCAAGCAACGCGCGGCGCCGACGCAGAAGGAAGCGACCCCGAATCCGGCGTCGCCCAACCAGGCATCCCCCGCGCAGCCTGCCGGCGCGCCCGCGGCAGCCGGAGCGGCGGCGGCCAAGCCCAGCTTCATGAGCCGTTGGGGCGGGCTGCTCGCCGGCCTCGGCATCGGCGCCCTCCTCGCCTCGATGTTCGGCGCGCAGATGGGACCGATCATCGGAATGCTGCTGATGGGCCTGCTGGTGGCCGGGGCGATCTTCCTGGTGATGCGCATGCTCGCCGCCAGGAAAGGCGCAGCGCCGGACGGCGCAAGGCCGCAGTTCGCCGGCATCGGCAGCGCCGTTCCCGAGAAGCGCGCGATGGAATTCCAGGGCACCCAGGCCACGCCGGCATCGAGCTCGCAGACGGTTGCGCCCACGATGCCCGCGGACTTCGAGGTGCAGCCGTTCCTGCGCGTCGCGAAAAGCTCCTTCATCCGCCTGCAGGCCGCCAACGATGCCGGCGACCTGGACGACATCCGCGACTACACGACCCCGGAGATGTTCGCCGAGATCTCGATGCAGGTGAGCGAGCGCGGCGGCATCCCGCAGAAGACCGAAATCGTGAACGTCGAGGCGCAGCTGGTCGAAGTGGTGACCGAAGGCGGCCTCGACATCGCCAGCGTCCGCTTCTACGGCCTGCTGCGCGAAGCGCCCGGCGCCAACCCCGAATCCTTCGACGAGACCTGGCACGTGCGCCGCAAGGCAGGTGATCGCAAGGACTCGTGGCTGATCGCGGGGATCCAGCAGAACGCGTAGCGTTTGTCGTTGCGGCGTAGGCCGGAATCCAGGCTTGGGTCCCCGCCTGCGCGGGGACGACAACCAAAACCGGGGTCTGGCCCCGGTTTTTTTTGGTTCTTCCGGCATTTGCGGGGAAACGGTTGGAGCCGACGTGGCCGCTGGCGCTGCTGCATCGTGGCGATGTGGGAGACGCCGCCTCGACCATCCCTTGAAACTGCGAGGACGAGGGCCGGTGCGGGAACCGGCGACCCGCGGCGATCGCATTGCCCTCGCTGCTCCACAGGAGTCGCCGGTTCCCGCATCAAGCGCCCCGAGAACTCACGCCTGCAGTTTCCAGGGTGGTCGAGGCGGCGTCTCCCACAGCGCCCACGTCCCGGAGATCCGTGAAAACCTTTTTTCGTGCACGCAACATCAAGGGGTGCGTAGGATCCGCAGTGCGGCGCAGGCAGCGCCGTAGCCGTTGTCGATGTTCACCGTGACGAGCCCCGGCGCGCAACTGGCGAGCGCCGAATCGAGCGCCACCCGGCCGCCTTCGGAGACGCCGTAGCCGACCGAGGTGGGCAGCGCGATCACCACGCCCGCGACCAGGCCGCCGATCACGCTCGGCAGTGCGCCTTCCATTCCGGCCACGGCAATCACCACCCGCATCGGCCGCAGCTCCTCGACTCGCGCGAGCAGGCGCCAGATGCCCGCGACGCCGACGTCGGCGATGTGCAGGCTGCCGTGCCCGTAGTACTCGAGGGTGCGGGCGGCCTCGCGGCTCACCGGCAGGTCGGAGCTGCCGCCGGTGACGACGGCGACCTGCGTCACCGCGGACTTCCGCACGCGCTCGCCCAGGAAAG
>JBKJTM010000111.1:0-12336 GCA_046590805.1 Usitatibacter sp. | reverse complement strand
TGATGCGGCGCATGTCGCTGATGATGTCCAGGTGCAGAGAGCTGGTCTCGATCGACTGCACCGTCTGGCCGTAGAGGCGGTCGAGGTGGGTGTCGTGATAGGCCCGCTCCAGGTCGCGGAAGCGCTCCTTCTCGGCGAGCAGGCGCTGCGCGCTCTTCACGTCGCCGTTCAGGAACACCGACATGCCCAGGCGCAGGTTGGACACCAGGCGGTCGTGCAGCTCGACGATCTCGCGCATGCCCGCCTCGGAGAACGACAGGTTGTGCGCGATCTTCTTGTCGCGCAGGTCGACCATGATGCGCTCCAGGATGTCGCCGACGTGCTCCAGGTTGATGGTGAGCCCGATGATCTCGGCCCAGCGCTTGCTGTCGCGCTCCTCCAGCGCCTCCTTGCTGATCTTGGTGAGATAGAGCTTCACCGCCGTGTACAGCCGGTCGACGTCGTCGTCCAGCCTGATCACCTCGGAGACCCGGGCCGCGTCGTTGGTGCGGATCACGTGCAGCATGCCGTTCAGCATCTGCTCCACGGTGTCGCCGATGCGCAGCGTCTCGCGCGCGGCGTTGGCGAGGGCGAGGACCGGGGTCTCGAGCGCCGCCTCGTCGAGGAACTTGGGCCGGGTCTGCGGAACGGCGTCCACCGGGACCGGCAGGAAGCGCTCGATGAAGGCGGCGATGCGCTCGGTGAGGCCGAGGAACACCACCGCGAGCGCCACGTTGAAGAAGACATGGAAATGCACCACCTGGCGGCGCACCTCCGGGTCGAGCTTCGGCAGCAGCTGCAGGATCCATGGCATGGCGATGGAGAACACCACGCAGCCGGCGAGCTTGAACAGCAGGTTGCCGGCGGCGACGCGGCGGCCGGGCCCGGGCAGGCGTGCGTTCACGATGAACGCCAGCAGGCCGCTTCCCAGGTTGGCGCCGAGCACCAGGCAGAGCGCCACCGGCAGCGAGATCACGCTGGAGGCGGCGAGCGTGGCCGACAGCAGCACCACGGCGAGGCTCGAGAACGAGAACACGGTGAAGGCGGCGCCGATCAGCATGTCGAGCATCGGGTCGCCCGATAGCGTGGCGAAGATCACGCGCATGCCCTGCGCCTCGGTGATCGGCCTGGTCGCCGCGATCACCAGTTGGAGCGCGAGGAGCATCAGGCCCAGGCCGATGGCGACGCGGCCCATCTGGCCCCCCTTGGTGTTGCGCCGCGACAGGAAGAACACCACGCCGAAGAAGATGAGCAGCGGGGAGAGCCAGGACAGGTCGAGCGAGAAGAGCTGCGCGAGGAGCGCGGTGCCCACGTCCGCGCCGAGCATGATCGCGAGCGCCGCGGGCAGCGCGATCAGGTTCTGGCTCACGAACGAGCTGGTGATGAGCGCGGTCGCGCTCGAGGACTGGACGAGGCCGGTCACGCCCATGCCGGCGAGGAACGCGGAGCCGCGCGTCGCCACGCTGCGCGACAGGATGCGCCGCAGGTCGGAGCCGAACACGCGCAGCACGCCGGTGCGCACGATGTGCGTGCCCCAGACGAGCAGGGCGACGCTGGCGAGTAGGTTCAGTAGCGTTTGCAATTCGTGCCTTCGTCCCCTGGACGAACAACCTCCGCGCGAAATCGGGATCGACTCGCGTTCGATTATGACCAGCTTCGGGGGGAGCGACAACAACGCCCGCCGTTGCTGCAGTGCAGCGTCAGGGCCATGCACCGCAGATTGTTGACAATCTACATTCCCGGCGCATTTAATGCGAGTTCCATGTCGAAACCGCTTCTCAGGGCCGCATCGCCGCGCGCGAAGAAGTCGAACGGCAGCGCGCGCGCGATCGCACTGCTGCAGTCGAACTCCCTGCCGACCCTGGTGCAGAAGGAGCTGGAGCGCATGATCGGCGCGGGCGACCTGCCCGCCGGCAGCAAGTTGAACGAGGCCGACGTGGCCCGGATGCTGGGGGTCTCGCGCGGGCCGGTTCGCGAGGCCTTCCGCGGTCTCGAGGAGGCGGGGCTGGTGCGCCTGGAGAAGAACCGCGGCGTTTTCGTTCGCCAGATCAGCGTGCTGGAGGCCGACGAGATCTACGAGGTGCGCGCCGCGCTCGACGAGTTCGTGGGAAGGCGCCTGGCGCAGATCCGTTCGCCGCAGGTGGTCAAGGAGCTGCGAGAGCACGTCGGGCGGCTGGAGAAGGCCGCGGCGCGGCGCAACCTCGATGCCTACGCCACGGCGAACCTCGCGTTCCACGATCGACTCGTGGAGCTCACCGGCAATGCCAAGCTGCTCGCGACCTACCGGCGGCTGGTGAACGAGCTCAACCTCTACCGGCGCACCGCTTTGGAGCTGAACGGCACGGTCTCGATCTCCACGCGCGAGCACCGCGAGATCGTGGACCGCATCGCCGCCGGCCAGGGGGCCAGCGCCGGCAAGGCGCTGTACCAGCACGTCATGGAGAGCCGCGAGCGGATGCACCGCGCGACCGCCGCTTCGGCCGGCAGCGGAGCCACGAAGAAACAAGGCTGACACATCCCGAGCCCGGGATCGGGCCGGACCACCCAGAGGAGATACCGATGAACGCATTCATTCGCAGATGGGCCCGGGGCCTGGCAATCGCGGCCGCCGCCGCGGGCGTGCAGGCCGCGGCGGCGCAGGCGCCCAAGCAGATCCGCTTCGGCCTGCTGCCGGCCGAAGATCCGACCAACATGGTGCAGATGTTCCAGGGCATCGCCGATCACGTCGGCAAGACCATGGGAGTCCCGGTCACGGTGCGCGTGTCGGAAAGCTACAACGCGCTCATCGAGGCGATGCGTGCCGGCCACCTCGACGTGGTCTACGTCGGCGGCAGCCAGTACGTGAAGATGCTCGACCTCAAAATGGACGTGGTACCGCTGGTACTCAACCGGGACACCGACAACCGCACCTACTACAAATCCTGCATCATTTCGCGCAGCGATAGCGGCATCAAGACCTGGAACGACCTGAAGGGCAAGACCTTCGCCTTCGTCACGCCCACATCGACTTCGGGCGGCGTGGCTCCCACGTTCCTGCTGCTGAAGAATGGCGTCAATCCGGAAAAGGACTTCAAGAGCACGCTCTATGCCGGCAAGCACGACGCCGCCTTCCTCGCCGTCAAGAACAAGAAGGTCGATGCCGGCGCGGTCGGCGACTTCTACTTCTGGCGCTGGGCGGAGAGGAACATCCTGCAGATGGAGAAGTTCGACGAGGCCAACGACAAGCTGATCAATTCCGAGCTGCACATCGTCGGCTGCATCAAGGTGCCGAACACGCCGATGGTCACGCTTAAGAGCAACGGCGAAAAGTTCGTCGAGGACCTCCGCAAGGCTTTCGAGTCGCTCCCGCCGAATGTCTCGGGGGCCTACAAGGTCTGGCCGAGCACCGGGTTCGTGCGCACGCAGCACTCCGACTTCCTCGAGCTGATCGAGATGGACCGTTTCGCGGAGGCCAGCAAGAAGAAGGGCAGCTGAGGTGGCCGAGGGCGGTGAGAACATGGTGGAGGTGCGCAACCTCACCAAGTCCTATGGCGGCAATGCCCCGGCGCTCCGCGACATCTCCCTCGAGCTGAAGCGCGGGGAGTTCGTGGTGCTGCTGGGGCCGAGCGGCGTGGGCAAGTCCACGCTGCTGCGCACGCTCAACTTCCTCGTGCGCCCCACGTCGGGAAGCGTGGTGGTCGACGGCCAGGACCTGGGGAAGATGTCGGGCCGGGAGCTGCTGCGGGCACGGCAGCACATCGGCATGATCTTCCAGGAATTCAACCTGGTGAACCGCATGTCGGTGCTGACCAACGTGCTGTGCGGCAGGTTGGGCTCGCTGGGGTTCTGGCGCGCGCTCACCTATTCCTTCCCGCGCGAGGACCAGGAGCGCGCGGTGCGCGCGCTGGTGCGCGCCGGCCTCGAAGACCCGGAGATGTACCTGCGCCGCGCCGACATGCTCTCCGGCGGCCAGCGCCAGCGGGTGGCGATCGCGCGCGCGCTAGTGCAGGAGCCCAAGCTGATCCTCGCCGACGAGCCGATCGCGAGCCTCGACGTGATCATGCGCGAGCAGATCATGGACCTGATCGCCGACATCGCGAAGCGCGACGGCATCACCGTGGTGATGAGCCTTCACCAGCTCGATGCGGCGCGGAAGTACGCCGACCGCATCATCGCGCTCTCGGCCGGGATCATCACTTTCGACGGACCGCCCGCCGACCTGACTGCCGCGGTGGTGGAGCGCATCTTCCGCAAGCAGGGTGGCGGGGATGAGGCGGGGGCGGAAGCGGCGCCCGACGCGCAGATGGCCCGCGCCAATGGCTGACGCGGCGATGCTGGAGCGCACGCTGGGCATGGTGGTCGCCCGGCGGCAGGCGAACCGGCGGCAGGTGCTCACGACCGGCGCTGTCCTCCTCGGGCTCGCCATCTGGGCGGGGCACGGCTCGGAGTTCAACATCCCGAAGCTGGTCGAGGGCCTGCCCAAGTTCTGGGAGCTGCTGGGGCGGATGATGCCGCCGGACCTCGCCGTGCTGAAGAAGCTGGTGGGCCCGCTCATCGAGACGCTCGAGATGGCGCTTTTGGGCACGACCATCCCCATCTTCTTCGCGCTGCCGCTCGCCTTCCTCGCGGCGGTCAATGTCTCGCCGCATCCCGCGGTGAGCGCCATCGCGCGCGTCCTCATCGGCAGCCTGCGCACGGTGCCGGAGCTGGTGTGGGCCATGATCCTCGTCACCGCCGTGGGCCTGGGTCCCTTCCCGGGCGTGATCGCGCTCACGCTGCACACCGTGGGCGGCCTGGGCAAGTTCTACTACGAGGCGATCGAGGCGAGCTCGCCGGGGCTGATCGAGGCGATGCAGGCCACCGGCGCCAGCCGCTTCAAGGTGATCTGGTTCGGCGTGCTGCCCAACGTGCTGCCGGTGATGATGTCGAGCACGCTGTTCTACTGGGAATACAACAACCGCGCTTCCACGGTGCTGGGCCTCGTGGGCGCCGGCGGCATCGGCCTCGCGCTCACCCACGCGATGTCCGATTTCCGCTACCGCGAAGCGGTCACCTGCCTGATCCTCATCGTGCTGATCCTGGTCGTGATCGACCGCTTCAGCGCCTGGCTGCGATCGAAGATCATCTGATGGCCGCGACCCCCAGGAAGGCCCCGCAGCTGCCGAACACCTCGGCCATTCCGCGCCTGTCGGCCACGCAGATGATCGTCTTGGGCATCCTCGCGCTGGTGTACTGGAAGTCGCTCAGGGACACCAACGTGAGCGTGGCGGAGCTGGTGAAGGGCGTGCCACCGATCCTCGAGCTGTTGCGCCAGATGTTCCCGCCCGACTGGAAGTACGGCCTCACGCTCGGCAAGGCGGTGATCGAGACGCTGCAGATCGGCATCATCTCCACCATCGTGGCGGCCGTGCTCGCCCCGCCGCTCGCGTTCCTCGCCGCGAAGAACGTCTCGCCGCACGCGCTCGTCTACTACCCGGTGCGCATGGTGCTCACACTTTTCCGCGGCGTCTCCGAGCTCATCTGGGCGCTGCTCTTCGTGGTCGCCGTGGGCCTCGGGCCCTTCGCCGGCGTGATCGCGCTGGTGATCTTCTGCGTCGGCGTGATCGGCAAGCTGCTCGCCGAGGCGATCGAGGCGGTGGACCCGGGCCCACTGGAGGCGATGGCCGCCGCCGGCGCCAGCCGCTGGAAGGTTTTCCTCTACGGCGCCTGGCCGCAGGTGGTGCCGATGTACCTCTCCTATTGCCTCTATTACTGGGACCACAACACGCGCTCGGCGGTGGTGCTGGGCTTCGTCGGCGCGGGGGGCGTCGGCTACACGCTCTTCTTCAACATCAGCACCTATTACTTCGAGAAGGCGATGATGGCGATGATCGTCCTCATCGTCATGATCGTCATCATCGACCGGATCTGCCTGTACCTGCGCAGGAAGGTCATCTGACCAACAACAGGAGAAACCGATGGGGCGCTATCGCGGCCAGATCAAGCTGGTCATCCTCGACATCGCCGGCACCGTCTGCGACGGGCCGCAGGACCTGAAGCACATCTACCCCAACGACGACGGGCTCGCGGTGAAGGGGCCGGTGATCGTCTTCGAGCGGATGTTCCGCGAGTTCAAGATGGATCTCGACTGGGCGACGATCCGCAAGCCGATGGGCAAGTTCAAGAAGGAGCACCTCGAGGACATCCTCTCATTCCCGCACGTGCGCGAGAAATTCCGCAAGGCGCACGGTCGCGACTGGACTGCGGCCGACGTGAACGAGATGTTCGACATGTTCCGGCCCGAGATGGCCCAGGTCGCGGCGACCGAGGACCTGATCCGTCCCTTCGAGGGCGTGAAGCGCTCCGTGGACCGCCTGCGCGCCGCGGGCATCAAGGTGGGCTGCGACACCGGGTATCCGATCGAGGCCTGCAACGCCATCTACGAGACGCTCGACAGGAAACACGGCATCCGCTTCGACGTGGTCGCAGACCCGGAGCACGTGCGCGGCCGCCCCACGCCCTTCCTGGTCTACGACTGCATGTACAAGGCCAACGCCTATCCGCCCGCCGCGGTGGTGAAGGCCGACGACATCACCGCGGGCGTGCAGGAGGGGGCTAACTCGGGCGCGTGGACCGTGGGCCTCTATGCCACGGGCGCCCACGACTACGACACGCTCAAGGCCGCGGGCGCCGACTACCTCTTGCCGGGCTCGGCGGAGCTCGCCGACCTGGTGTTCTGCGACATCCAGCCGCGCCTCACGCGCGGGGAGATGCCTGGCCAGTACGCGTGAGCGGGGCATTGCGCCTCACTGCAGATCGTGGGCCCGCCGCGCGGCGAGGCGCGCCTGCCCATCGACCCGATGCCCCCCGTCACGCCCCCGGCAGGCTGAAGGTCTTGATGTTGGTGAAGCTCTTCATGGCTTCCTGCACGCCTTCCTTGTAGCCCAGGCCCGAGTCCTTGATGCCGCCGAAGGGCGTGAGCTCCAACCGGTAGCCGGGCACCTCGCGCACGTTCACGGTGCCGACGTGGAGCTCGGCCACGAAGCGGTTGATGTAGTCGAGGCGATTGGTGCAGACCGCCGAAGACAGGCCGTACGCCGTCCCGTTGGAGATCGCGATCGCTTCGTCGATGTTGCCGAATCGGATCACCGGCGAGACCGGGCCGAAGGTTTCCTGCATCACCAGCGTCATCCTGGGGTCCACGCGGTCGACCACGGTGGGCGAGTAGAGGGCGCCCTGGCGCGTGTTGCCGGCCAGCAGCCTCGCGCCCTGGGAGACGGCCTCGTTCACGCGTGCCTCGAAGAGCTTCGCCGCGGGCTCGTCGATCACGGTGCCCATCTCCACCTTGGCGTCCATGGGATCGCCATACGACCAGGCGCGCGTCTTGTCGACCAGCAGGTCGACGAAGCGCGCCGCGACCGCCTCGTGCACCAGCATGCGCTTGACCGCGGTGCAGCGCTGGCCGCTGTTCTTGTAGGAGCCCTGCGCGGCGAGGGTGGACGCCTCGTCGATGTCCGCATCCTCCATGACGATGATCGGGTCGTTGCCGCCCAGCTCGAGCACGATCCGCCGGTAACCCGCTTTCGAGGCGATGTACTTGCCGGCCGCCACACCGCCGGTGAAGGTGACGAGGTCGACGTTCTCGTTGGTGATCAGCTCGTCGGCGATCTCGCGCGGGTCGCCCGTGATCACCTGGAACATCTCGCGCGGCAGGCCCGCCTCGTAGAGCAACTCGGCCAGGTAGCACGCCGACATCGGCGTCTTCTCCGAGGGCTTCAGCACCATGCGGTTGTTGGTGGCGATCGACGGCGCCACCTTGTGCGCCACCTGGTTCATCGGGTGGTTGAAGGGCGTGATCGCCGAAATCACGCCCAGCAGCGGCTCGCGGCGTGTGTAGACGCGGCGGTTTTTTCCGTGCGGCGTCAAGTCGCACGAGAACGCCTGGCCGTCGTCGCGCAGCGCCTCCATGGCGCTGAAGGTAAAGACGTCGGATACGCGGCCCACCTCGTAGATCGAGTCCTTCTTGGAAAGGCCCGACTCGCGAGTGATGAGGTCGGAGGCCTCGGCCGTGCGATCGCGCAGCAGCGCCGCGGCCTTGTTGAAGATGCTGGCGCGCTCGTAGCGCGTGAGCCGGGGCTTGTATGCCCGCGCCCACGCGAACGCGTTGCGGACGTCTTCCACCGAGGCCCGGCGCACGGTGCCGACGATCTCGCCGGTGTACGGATAGCGGACCTCGATGACTCCCTGCCTCGCCGCGCGATCGTTCATGATCATTGCGCGGCGGCGGTGACCGCCGCTCGCGCCTCCAGGTGGTTGAGGGCGATGTCCAGGATGTCGAAGTTGCGCAGCCGGCGCTGCGGCATGCTGACCGCGCGGCGGTTGAAGAGCAGGGGTACCACCTGCTCGGAGACGCCGCCGTGAGAGCGCAGCGGCGCGTCGAGTCCCGAGAGGTCGTGGCGCGAGGCGCTGGTGCCGAGCACCACGTGCTTCTTCGACACCACCACCAGGTCGCCGACCCGGTCCGGCGGCAGCTCGAAGCGCTCGCACGCCTCGGCGTTGGCGAGGACGAGCTCGACGCCGTCCATCGCCGCGAGCTTGGCGGCCACGGCCCCGAGATCCTTGTCCTCGAGGTAGACGGTGGCGAAAGAGCCGAGCGCGCCGTGGTGCACGACGTAGGGATCGGTGATCGGCAGGATCACGCGCGCCTTTTGCTTCCCGATCCAGCCGTCGATCGCGTCCTGCAGGTAGATCACGTTGGGCGTGCCATCGGGCTTTGTCTTCGCGTTCATGCCGTGGTCGGCGGTGAGCGCGATCACCGCGCCCAGGGCGTCCATCTTCGCCAGGTACGTGTCCATCATCGCGTAGAAGCGGTTCGCGCCTTCGGTTCCGGGGGCGAACTTGTGCTGGATGTAGTCGGTGGTAGAGAGGTACATCAGGTCGGGCCGGCGCGACTCGAGGAGCTTCACGCCCGCGGCGAACACGAACTCCGAGAGCTCGGCGCTGTAGACCGAGGGCACCGGCATGCCGACCATCTCGACCACGTTCTCGATGCCGTTTTCGGCGAGCGTGGCCTCGGCGGCTTTCTCCGAGGAGAAGCAGATGCCCTGCATGCGATGCCCGAGCAGCTTCCTCAGCTTGTCCTTGGCGGTGACCACCACCACCTTCGCCCCCGCCTGGGACAAGGCAGCCAGCACCGTGCCGGCGCGCAGGTACTTCGGGTCGTTCATCATCACCTCGGCGTCGGCGTCGCGGTCGTAGAAGAAGTTGCCGCAGATGCCGTGCACCGCGGGCGGCGTGCCGGTGACGATCGACAGGTTGTTGGGGTTGGTGAAGGAGGGCACCACGCAGTCGCCCTTGAAGGCGCAGCCCTTGGCGAGCAGGCTCGCGATGAAGGGCGCCGAGCCCGACGCGGCGGCCTCGGTCAGGTAGTCGTACTCGCAGCCGTCCACGCATACCACCACCAGCGGCTCGCTCATCCAGCGGTAGCGCCGGCCGTTCACTTCGATTGTCTTCATCGCCTTTTCTCTCTCGCTCCGGGGACCGCTTCGCGGGAGTTTCCCCGGTGCCTGTAGATTGTCGACAATCTACACTCGCGCGCATCCAAACGCAAAATCCCGCCCCCATTATCTCAAGGGCGCCCCGCGCTCGATCCCTGGCTCCCGGCGCCGATGAAGTTCCTGCCGCGCACGCCATCCAGCGCATGCGCCACCATCCGGCGCGAATCCGCATCGTCGACGCCATAAGCGGCGAAGCCCGTGGCCACGCCGACGCGCTCGAGAAAGGCGCGCAGCCGGCCCGGCGCCTGCGCGAGGTCGTGGTCGAAGACGGCCGCGAGCACGGCGTCGCGGCCCGCTTCGCGCCCCATGGCGCGCTCGAGCACCATCGGCAGCGTGAACGAGCAGGCGATGCCGTGCGGCAGTCCGAAGCGCAGCGTCATCTCGTACGAGATCGAGTGGGCGAGCGCGGTCCTGGTGTTCGAGAAGGCCAGGCCGGCCTTCAGCGCGGCGAGCGCCATGCGGGCGCGCAAACCACGGTCACCCGGCGCCTGAAGCAGCGCGGGCAGGGTCGCCATCACCTCGCGTGCCGCGCTCACGGCGAAGTTGTCGGAGATCGGATTGGCGTTCACGTTCCAGATGGCCTCGAGCGAGTGGGAGAGCGCATCGAGCGCGCTCTGCAGCGTGACCGCGGCGGGCAGCGTCAGCATCAGGTCCGGATCCACGACCGCCGCTTCGGGCCAGGTCTCGGGCAGGTGGAGCGAATGCTTCTTTCCCGCGGCGCGGTCCCAGATCGTGGCCCAGGGGGTGACCTCGCTTCCGGTCCCCGCGGTCGTGGGCACCGCGATCAGCGCCTTCACGCGGTGCGGCGTGAACGCCTTGTCCGTGGCGAGCAGCGCCAGCAGCTCGTCGAACCCGCCGCTCGCCGTGCCCACCATGAGCGCCTTGGCAGTGTCGATGGCGCTGCCGCCGCCGACCGCCACCAGCGCCTCGCATTGTGGATGGTCGCGCCAGAAGCGTTCGTAGATCGCGGCAAGGTTGCTCACATCGGGGTTCGGCTCGATGCGGTCCTCGATCGCCAGCAACGACGGCCCCAGCAGGGCCTGCAGCCGCGCCACCAAGCCGAGGGGGCGCGCTTCCGGAAAGGTCACCAGGACGGCGCGCCGGCCGGCGAGGACCTGGGGAAGCTCGTCCAGCGCCCCCGGCCCCAGCCGGATGGCGACGGGATTGTGATATCGGTACGACAAGGCTCTTTTCTCCTCCGGGGCGCGCCCGGCCCATGCCTGGCCGAATACTGCCCTACACTTCGCAGAATTGTCGCAATGTCGTGATAATGGTTGTGCAGCCGCTACCCCCCCACCCCCACGAGACCAAGACCAGGAGAGGACCATGACCCGTTCCGTTCGCAGGCTGCTCGCCACTGGCGTCGCCGCCGTGTTTGCCACCGCCGCCACCGCCACATTCGCCCAGAAGACCGAGCTCCTCGTCTACACCGCGCTCGAGACCGACCAGCTCAAGGCCTACACCGAGTCGTTCCAGAAGACCAACCCGAACATCGACCTCAAGTTCGTCCGCGACTCGACCGGCGTCATCACCGCCCGGCTGCTCGCGGAGAAGGCCAATTCCCAGGCCGACGTGGTCTTTGGCGTCGCCGCCTCGTCGATGGAGATCTTCAAGGCCGAGGGCATGCTCGCGCCCTACGCGCCCGCGGGCTTCAATGCGATCAACCGCAAGTTCAGCGACGCCGCCAACCCGCCCTCATGGGTCGGCATGGACGTGTTCGCCGCGGTGGTCTGCTACAACACGGTCGAGGGCGCGAAGAAGAACGTCCCGAAGCCCGAGAGCTGGGCCGACCTCACCAAGCCCGCCTACAAGGGGCAGATCACGATGCCGAACCCCGCCTCGAGCGGCACCGGCTTCTTCGACGTGACCGCGTGGCTGCAGACGATGGGAGAGGCCGGCGGCTGGAAGTACATGGACCAGCTGCACGAGAACGTGGCCCAGTACACCCACTCGGGCTCCAAGCCCTGCCGGCAGGCGGGGGCCGGTGAGTTCGTGGTCGGCATCTCGTTCGACTTCCGCGGCAACGATGTGAAGGCCAAGGGCGCGCCGGTGGACCTGGTGTTTCCGAAGGAGGGCCTGGGCTGGGACATCGAGGCGGCCGCCATCGTGAAGACCACGAAGAAGATGGACGCGGCGAAGAAGCTCCTGGACTGGGTCGCGACCAAGGAGGCCAACCAGGCCTATGCCAAGAACTTCGCCATCGTGGCGCACCCGGAAGTCAAGCCGGCGCTGCCTCACATCCCCGCGGACCTCGAGAGCCGGCTCATCAAGAACGACTTTGCCTTCGCGGCGAAGAACCGCGACAAGATCCTCGCCGAGTGGCAGAAGCGCTACGCGGCGAAGTCGGAGAAGTGACGACGGCGTGACGGACTTCCTCCAGCTCACCGGGATCCGCAAGGAGTTCGGCAGCTTTGCCGCGCTGAAGGGCGTGAGCCTCGCGGTGCGCCAGGGGGAGCTCATCTGCTTCCTCGGGCCTTCGGGATGCGGCAAGACCACGCTGCTGCGGATCATCGCGGGGCTGGAGGTGCAGTCGGCGGGAACGATCGTGCAGGCGGGCCGCGACATCACGCGCCTGCCGCCGATGGGCCGCGATTACGGCATCGTCTTCCAGTCGTACGCGCTGTTCCCCAACATGTCGGTGGCGCAGAACGTGGCCTATGGCCTGGTGAACCGGCGCGTGTGTCGCCCGGCTCGTGAGGCACGCGTGCGCGAGCTGCTGGAGCTGGTGGGTCTGCCCGACAGCGGCGCCAAATATCCGGGGCAGCTCTCCGGCGGGCAGCAGCAGCGGGTCGCCATCGCGCGCGCGCTCGCCACCTCGCCGGGCCTGCTGCTTCTGGACGAG
>JBKJTM010000537.1:0-3294 GCA_046590805.1 Usitatibacter sp. | reverse complement strand
CCTACGGCGGCGCCACCATTGCCGAGCAGCAGCGCAAGGCTTACGCCGACATCAAGCCGCTCGATGTCGCGCTGCCGCCGCGCGAGGCGATGCAGAAGGCGATCGACGCCGCGCGCTCCATGGGCTGGGAAGTGGCCGCCAGCGACGCCGCGGCGGGCCGTATCGAGGCGACCGACACCACCCCGTGGTTCGGCTTCAAGGACGACGTGATCGTCCGCGTTCGCCCCAACGGCACCGGCAGCCGCATCGATGTGCGCAGCGTCTCGCGCGTCGGCAAGAGCGACCTCGGCGCCAATGCGCAGCGCATCCGGGATTACCTGGCGAAGCTCAAGTAAAATGTTTGTCGTTCCGGCGTAGGCCGGAACCCAATCCTTGGATTCCCGCCTTCGCGGGAATGACTTCTTGAAGAGCCCCCCATGAGCCGAGATCGCGAGATCGTCTCCATCCTGGAGAAGGTCACCACCGCCACCGTCACCACCATCCTTCTGAAGAAGGGACTGCGCAACGTCTGGATGCGCGGCACGCGCCCCATCCGGACCGGACAGCCGCGCCTGGTCGGCAAGGCCTTCACGCTGCGCTTCGTGCCGGCGCGCGAAGACCTCGCCACCCCCGAATCGTGGTCGAAGCCCATCTCCACCCGCGCCGCGATCGAGGCGATGCCGGAAGGCTGCATCTGCGTCGCCGACGCGATGGGCGTGACCGACGCCGGCATCTTCGGCGACATCCTCTGCGCGCGCATGCAGAAGCGCGGCGTGGCGGCGCTGATCACCGACGGCGCCGTCCGCGACATCGCGGGTGTTCTCTCCACCGGCCTTCCGGTGTGGTGCCAGGGTGCCGCGGCGCCGCCGTCGGTTGCCGGCCTCACGTTCGTCAACTGGGGCGAGCCGATCGGTTGCGGCGGTGTCGCGGTGTTCCCCGACGACTGGGTGGTGGTGGACGACGATGGCGCGGTGCTGATCCCCGCGGCTTTCATCGAAGACCTGGTCGCGGCGGCGCCCGAGCAGGAGCGGCTCGAGGGCTGGATCATGTCGGAGGTGGACAAGGGCGTCGTGCTGCCCGGCCTCTATCCGCCGAACGCTGAAGCGAAGGCCCGCTACGAGAAGACCAAGGCCTGATGAAACCCCCCATCGAAGCCGAGGGCGTCTACGTCATCGCGCCGACGCCGTTCCACTCCGACGGCCGGATCGACGAGTCCTCGGTTGACCGGATGACGGATTTCTTCATCCAGGCGGGCGCCACCGGCATGACGGTCCTCGGCCAGCTGGGCGAAGCGCCGAAGATGGAGCATAACGAGTCGGTCGGCCTCGTGAAGCGCGTCCTCGCGCGCACCAGCCTGCCGGTCGTGGTCGGCGTTTCCGCCCCGGGGTTCGCCGCGATGCGCGCGCTCACCCAGGACGTGATGGCGGCGGGCGCGGCCGGGGTGATGATCGCGCCGCCCAACACGTTGCGCACCGACGACTCCATCGTCCAGTACTACAGGCAGGCTTCGGAGGCGATCGGCGCCGAGGTGCCGTTCGTGATCCAGGACTACCCGCTCACCTTCTCGGTGCAGATGACGCCGGCGGTGATCCGGCGCATCCACACCGACAATCCCGCCTGCTGGTTTCTCAAGCACGAGGACTGGCCGGGCCTCGAGAAGATCTCCCAGCTGCGTGCGTGGGAGAAGGACGGGTCCCTGCGCAGGCTGCCGATCCTCATCGGCAACAACGCGCTGTTCCTGGACTTCGAGATGGAGCGCGGCGCCGACGGCGCCAACACCGGCTACTGCTTCCCCGACATGCTGGTCGACGTGGTGCGGCTCTCGAAGGAGGGCAGGCGCGACGAGGCGCACGACCTCTTCGATGCCCACCTGCCGCTGATCCGTTACGAGCAGCAACCCGGACCGGGGCTCGCGGTGCGCAAGTACGTGATGATGCGCCGCGGAATCATCGCCTCCGACACGCTGCGCAAGCCCGCCGCCGCGCTCACCCCCGCCGCGCGCGCCGAGATCGACTACCTCCTTTCACGCGTCGCCCGCGTCGACCCACGGGCCCGGGTGTGACCCTGGGCTTCGCGCCGGCGAGATGACCGACCTCACGCCCGAAGGAGTGGTGCGCGGCTACTTCGAGGCGTTGAACGCACGCGACTTCGCGCGCGCCGCCGGGCCGATCGCGGAAGACTGCGAGTGGACCAGCATCGCTACCGAGAAGACGCACCGCGGTCCCGCCGCGATTGTCGCCGGGCTGCGCGAGTTCGTCGCCGCGTTTCCCGATTGGCGCGTGGATCTCGAGCGTCTGACCACTGCAGGGACGGTAGTCGTGGTCGAGTGGGACACGTCGGGTACCTTCGAGCATCCGTTTCGCGGCCAGCAGCCCAACGGCCGGCGCTTTCGCCGCCGCGGCTGCGCGGTCGCCGACGTCGAGGGCGGGCGTATCGTCCGCTACCGCGACTATTACGACCGCGCCACGCTCCTCGACCAGCTGGCGCTGGCGCCGTAGGCAGGGTCTGAACAATCCACACCCCAGCTCGAAGTTCGGGTGGCGTTAAACGCAGCCATCCTGCCGCCATCCGGGTCGCAAAATTGCGATGCCCTGCCTAGCCGCCGATCCGCGCCTTCACCAGTCTGGCAAGCTGCTCCACGCGCACGTCGCGGATGCCGTGCTCGCGCAGCGTCTCGGTGGTCTTGAAGAGGTACTCATAGGACGGACCGTAGCGGCCACGCGCGCTCGCCATGCACTCGACCATCAGCTCGACCGGGATCGCGCCGGTATAGCCCGAGCAGTCGCGATTCACGGTGAACGCCAGCGCGCGGAAGCCTTCGCCGCCGGCCTCGCAGTTGAGCCATTTGGGCAGGTACGAGCCGAAGGTCATCTCGCGCGCCCAGATACCATGCATTTCCTCGTGCACGCGGTCGGCCTCGATGCGGTAGATGAGCCCACGGCAGCTGCCGCCGCGCTCGAGCGTGAGCACCAGCCCCGGGTTCTGCGGCGAGCCGCGATTCATGCGCGACCAGAGGCGAAACGAGCGGTGGTAGCCGCGCACCATCGCCACGTGGCGCGCGTCCCAGGCAAAGCTCGGGTTCCACATGAGCGAGCCGTAGGCGAAGATCCAGAACGGCGTCCCCGCCTTCCAGGGGCCCAGCGCCTCGCGCAGCGACGCGAGCAGCTCCGACTTCGATAGCGGCTGCGCGGCCTCGGCAGGCGGCGCGTAGTCCCGCAGCTTGCTCACGGCGCGATCCTTGCGACCTCCCAGCCGGGGCCCTCCTCGCGCGTGAAGACGATGCGGTCGTGGAGGCGGCTCAAGCGGCCCTGCCAG
>JBKJTM010000499.1:0-2824 GCA_046590805.1 Usitatibacter sp. | reverse complement strand
GTTGGCGCGGGCGGCGTACACGGCGGCGGTATAGCCGGCCGGGCCCGAACCGAGGATCAGGAGTCGATAGTGTTTTGTGGTCATTCTGAGAGGTAAATGCTTGCGAAAATTTGCGCTTGCGAGCCCCAATTATCGCACCCCGGCGGGGCCGCTATGTCCCTGAAATTAAGGCTGTAAATGAGGATTTCGGGCTAAGCGTTTGACAAATAAGGTAATTTTATGTATTTAAGAGGCCATGTCAGCCCCACCGAAACGCCCCGGCGTCGGCGAGCGCACGCAGACGCTCAAGGCCGTGCCTTTCTTCACGCAGCTGAACGAGCACGAGCTCGAGGTCGTGCGTTCGCTCGCGAACGAGCGCAGCTACGCCAAGACCGCCGTCGTCCTTACCGAGGGCGAGATGGGCGACTCGCTCTACATGATCCAGAGCGGCAAGGTGAAGGTCGTCATCGGTGACGAGGAAGGCCGCGAGATCATCCTCAAGATCCTCGGCCCGGGCGATTTTTTCGGCGAGATGTCGATGATCGACAAGGAGCCGCGCTCGGCCTCGGTGACCACGCTCGAGCCCGCTATTTTCCTCGTCCTCACCCACGCCGCATTCGAGCGCTGCGTCGAGCAGGCGCCGCGCATCGCCAAGGTGGTGATGCAGATCCTCGCGCAGCGCGTGCGCGAGGCCGACCGCAAGATCGGCACCCTCGCGCTGATGGACGTGTACGGACGCGTGGCCAGCACGCTCCTCGAGCTCGCGGTCTACACCAACGGCAAGCTGGTGGTGAGCGAAAAGCTCTCGCAGCAGGACATCGCCAACATGGTCGGCGCCTCGCGCGAGATGGTTAACCGGATACTCAAGGACCTCACCGAGCGCGGCTTCATCTCGATCGAATCGAAGTCGATCACCATCATCAACCGGGAGTTGCCGCCATCGCTGTAACCGCGCCCGTCGCCGCACCCGGCCCCCGCCTGGGCCGCCTGCTTCGCGAAGCCGGCTGGATCGTCCTCCTCGCCGCCGGCGCCTACCTCGCGCTCATCCTCGCCTCCTACCAGCGCACCGACCCGGGTCCCTTCTTCAGCGGCACGGGGGCGCCGATCGCCAACAAGGGCGGCGTCGCGGGGGCGTGGATCGCGGAGGCGCTCCTCTACATTTTCGGCGTCTCCGCCTGGTGGTGGGTGGGCCTCGCGCTCTACGGGATCCTGAGGCTCTATCGCCGCGTCGAGGTGTGGGAGATGCTCAACCGCCGCACCCTCGCCATCGCGCTCGCGGGCTTCGCCTTCCTGCTGGCGGCGAGCAGCGCGCTCGAGGCGTTGCGCATGCATTCGCTGGCGGCGACGCTGCCCCTCGCGCCCGGTGGCGTCCTCGGCCGGGTGCTCTCGGACTTCGTCTCCACCGCGTTCGGCTTCACCGGCGGCACGCTGATGCTGATCGCGATGATCGCCGCGTCGTTCAGCGTCTTCACCGGCCTTTCCTGGCTGCGCGTGTCCGAAGCCGTGGGCGAGCTGCTCGAACTCGGCTTTGCCTGGACGCGCGCACGCCTCGAAGCACGCCGCGACCGGGAGGAGGGCAAGATCGCCGCCCAGGTGCGCGAGGAAAAGGTGGAGGTGGCGAAGAAGGCGTTCGAGGACCACGAGCCGATCCGCATCGAGATGCCGACGGTGGTGATCGCCAAGAGCGAGCGCATCGTGCGCGAGAAGCAGGTGCCGCTCTTCTCCGACATGCCGGACTCGCCGCTGCCGCAGCTGTCGCTGCTCGACCCGCCCGACACCCACATCGAACGCCCGACGGCCGAGACGCTCGAATACACCTCGCGCCTGATCGAGAGGAAGCTTCTCGACTTCAACGTGCAGGTGAAGGTGGTCGCCGCCTATCCGGGACCGGTGATCACGCGCTACGAGATCGAGCCCGCGGTGGGCGTGAAGGGCGCGCAGATCGTGAACCTGGCGCGCGACCTCGCCCGGGCGCTGTCCGTGGTCGCGATCCGCGTGGTCGAGACGATCCCCGGCACTTCGTGCATGGGCCTCGAGAGCCCGAACCCGAAGCGCGAGATCGTGCGGCTCTCCGAGATCCTCGGCTCCCAGGCCTACAACGAGACGGCCTCCAAGATCACCATCGCGCTCGGCAAGGACATCACCGGCAAGCCGATGGTCGCGGACCTGGCGCGCATGCCGCACCTGCTGGTCGCGGGCACCACCGGCTCGGGCAAGTCGGTGGCGATCAACGCGATGATCCTGTCGCTGCTGTACAAGGCCACGCCGGCGGAAGTGCGGCTGATCATGGTCGACCCGAAGATGCTCGAGCTGTCGATGTACGAGGCCATTCCGCACCTGCTGGCGCCGGTCGTGACCGACATGCGCCAGGCGGGCGCGGCGTTGAACTGGTGCGTGGCGGAGATGGAGCGCCGCTACAAGCTGATGTCGGCGCTCTCGGTGAGGAACCTCGCGGGCTACAACGCCAAGGTGCGCGAAGGCATTGAGAAGAAGCAGCCGCTGAAGCATCCATTCACGCTCACGCCCGACGCGCCCGAGGACCTCGAGCCGCTGCCGCTGCTGGTGCTGATCATCGACGAGCTCGCCGACCTGATGATGGTCTCGGGCAAGAAAGTCGAGGAGCTGATCGCGCGGCTCGCGCAGAAGTCGCGCGCCTGCGGGATTCACCTGATCCTCGCGACCCAGCGCCCGTCGGTGGACGTGATCACCGGCCTCATCAAGGCAAACATTCCCACCCGGGTCGCATTCCAGGTTTCGTCAAAAGTGGATTCAAGAACCATCCTCGACCAGTCCGGCGCCGAGGCCCTCATCGGGCAGGGCGACATGCTCTACCTCCCGCCGGGAA
>JBKJTM010000368.1:0-2972 GCA_046590805.1 Usitatibacter sp. | reverse complement strand
TCGGGCTACTACGACGGCTACCAGACCCCGCACTGGAGGCAGTGGTACAAGCAGACGCGCGCCGCCAATGCCATCACCTTCGATGGCGGCAAGGGCCAGGGCCACAACGACAAGGCGGCCGCGGGCGAGATCGTGCGCTTCGAGCAGGGCGGCAACTGGGACATCGCCACCGGCCGCGCCGAGAAGGCCTACGGCGGCGAGCTCACGCGCGCGCAGCGCACCATCGTCTACCTGCGCCCGGGCGCGGTCCTGGTGCACGACAGCCTCGCTTCCGACAAGCCGCGGGCGTGGGAATGGAACATCCACGCGATGACGAAGATGGGCAAGCTCTCCGACAAGGTGGTCCAGGTGCGCAACGGCGCGGCGAAGATGTGCCTCGAGATGCTGGTGAGCCCCGAGGTCTCCTTCGAGCAGACCGACAAGTTCACCGCCGCGCCCAGGGGCAAGGACGCCGCACCGCAGTGGCATGGCACGTTCGTGTCGACCACGAAGTCGCAGCGCGCAGAGTTCGTGGCGCTGATGCGGATCGGCGCGGAGTGCGGCTCGGGATCGGCACGCTCGGCTACGGTCTCGCCGACGGCCAAGGGTTTGCGGGTGCAGGTTGGCGGCTCGGCGGTGACCCTCGGCCCCGACGGCGCGACCGTCGAGGATCGCGGCGCGGCACCGCTACTGGTGAACACTCAGGTGGGCGCGCGTTCCGCGATGTAGCGCTTCACCGCCTCGGCGTCGGGCTTCATCACCTCGAAGCGCTGCGGCAGCTTCTCGATGCCCTCGAATCCCGCCGGGCGCTCGGCGTGCGCTCCGAGCGCCTCGACGATGGTCGCGTCGAACTTGGCCGGCAGCGCGGTCTCCAGGCAGATCATCGGCGTCCCGGCTTGCCTCACGCGCAGCGCGATCTTCACGCCGTCAGCGGTATGGGGGTCGATCACGCGGCCGTAGCGCTGCTTCACCAGCCTGATGGTGGCGATGCGATCGGCGTGGGTGCTGCGCCCGGAGGCGAAGCCCGAGTCCTCGTCGATCTTCTCCCAGGCGCGGTCGGTAGACAGATCGAAGCCGCCGTCCTCCTCCACCTGCTTCCAGAGCCAGGCCACCTTGTCGCCGTCCTGTCCGACCGCATCCCAGATGAAGCGCTCGAAGTTGGACGCCTTGGAGATGTCCATCGAGGGGCTGGAGGTGGCCTGCGTCTGCGCGCTCTTCCGCGGGCGGTAGCGTCCGGTGCGGAAAAACTCGTCGAGAACGTCGTTCTCGTTGGTGGCGAGCACCAGGCGGCGGATCGGAACCCCCATCTGCTTGGCGACGTAGCCGGCGAAGATGTTGCCGAAATTTCCCGACGGCACCGCGAACGACACCTGCTCGTCGTTGCCGCGCGTGGCGGTGAAGTAGCCTTTGAAGTAATAGACCACCTGGGCCGCCACCCGCGCCCAGTTGATCGAGTTCACCGCCCCGATCGAATGCTCGTCCTTGAATCGCGCGTCGGCGTTTACCGCCTTCACTACGTCCTGGCAGTCGTCGAACGAGCCTTCGATGGCGATGTTGAAGATGTTCGCATCCTGCAGCGAAAACATCTGCGCCCGCTGGAAGGCGCTCATGCGGCCGTGGGGCGAGAGCATGAAGACGTTGACGCGCGACTTGCCGGCGAGCGCATGCTCGGCCGCGGAGCCGGTATCGCCGCTGGTGGCGCCGAGGATGTTGATCCGCCGGTCCTGGCGCTCGAGGGCGCTCTCGAACAGCGGTCCCAGCAGCTGCATCGCGATATCCTTGAAGGCGAGCGTGGGCCCGTTCGAAAGGCGCAGCAGGTAGAAGTTGTTGTCGAGCTGCTCGAGCGGCGTGATCTCGGGCGTGCCGAAGATCTCGGGCGTGTAGGTGCGCTCGACGATGCGCTTCAGCTCCGCGCCGGGAAAGTCGTCGGCGAAGAAACGCAGGATCTCGAAGGCGAGCTGCGGGTAGGTGAGGTCGCGCATCGCCGCGAGCTTCGGCTTGGTCACGCGCGGCCAGAGCTCCGGGACCATCAGGCCGCCGTCGGAGCCGAGCCCCTCCAGCAGGATGTCGGTGAAGCCCTGGTTGGCGGAATGCCCGCGGGTGGAGACGTATTTCATGATGTCGTCGCCCCGGCGTCGGCCGGGGCCCAATACGAGTGCATCACAGCAGCTCTTCCAGGCGGATCCTCACCACCGGCGACGGGATGGTGGGCAGCGCCTCGATGCGCTTGATCGCCGCGTTGATGTTTCGCTCGGCGGTGCGATGGGTGAGGATCACGACGTCGACCTGGTCCTCGCCCTCGCCCGCCTCCTTCTGGAAGATGGCGTCGATCGAGATCGAAAGATCCGCGCAGATGCGCGTCACGTCGGCGAGCACGCCGGGACGGTCGAGGGCGCGCAGCCGCAGGTAACACCCGGTCTCGACGTCGTCCATCGAGAGTATCGGGGCGCTCGACAGGCGGTCGGGCTGGAAGGCGAGGTGCGGCACGCGGTGCTCGGGGTCTGAAGTCGCCATGCGGGTCACGTCGACCAGATCCGCGACTACCGCGCTCGCCGTCGCTTCTGCTCCCGCGCCCCGGCCGTAATAGAGCGTCGGCCCCACGGCGTCGCCATTCACCAGCACCGCGTTCATCACGCCCTCGACGTTCGCGATCAGGCGGCGCGCGGGAACGAGCGTCGGATGCACGCGCAGCTCGATGCCCTTGGGGGTGCGACGCGTGATGCCGAGGAGCTTGATGCGGTAGCCCAGGCCCTCCGCGTACTTGAGATCGATGGCGGTGAGCCTGGTGATTCCCTCGGTGGTGACGCGATCGAACTGCATCGGGATGCCGAAGGCGATGGCGGCGAGGATGGTGAGCTTGTGCGCGGCGTCGATGCCTTCCACGTCGAAGGCGGGGTCGGTCTCGGCGTAGCCCAGGCGCTGCGCCTCGGCGAGCACCATGTCGAACGGCAGCCCCTTGTCGCGCATCTCCGAGAGGATGTAGTTGCAGGTGC
>JBKJTM010000125.1:0-4842 GCA_046590805.1 Usitatibacter sp. | reverse complement strand
CCAGAACATCGTCCTCAGACGGCTGAAGAAGCGCGCCTTCGAAGAGCTGGAAGCCCTGCTCGCGGTGGTCGACTACCGCAAGGGCGACGTGCTGGTCTCGCAGGGCGCCCACGAGATGGAGCAGTACTTCGTGCTCGACGGCGTCCTGAAACGCGTGGTCGCCAGCCCCGAGGGCAAGGAGATGATCCTGCGCTTCGCCAAGGAGGACGACATGGACACGAGCTACGCGGCGTGGAAGCTGCGCACGCCCGCGCCCTATTCGATCCGCGCCGTGACCAAGGCCCGGGTCGCCAAGATGCCGCTGCCGCAATGGGTCGACTTCCTCGACCGCAACCTCGATCTCAAGGAGGACTTCGAGTACGAGGTGATGCACCTGATGAGCGAGGTGATGGCCCATACGATCACTCTCCACCTGCTCGACGCGCCGGGGCGCGTGCACCGGTTCCTGCGCAAGCACCCGGAGCTCGCCGAGCGCGTTCCCAAGAAGGAACTCGCCTCCTACCTCAACCTTTCTGCCGAGACGCTCTCGCGGCTCAAGCACGCGGGGAAGATCTAGCCTCGAGAACGGCCTTAACGGCCGCGGGGCTGGGACGGGAAGCGATACAGTCCGCCCGCCATGGTGCGCAGCTCGTCGATCACTTCCCTGACGCCTGCGAGCTTTGAGACAACCTCCCGCCCGAGGGCCTTTTCGTTGTCGTCGACGACGATGCCGCGGAGCGTCACCCGCCCGTCCTTCACTTCGACCACGATGTCGATCGCGGCGGTGCGCGGATCGGCACGGAGCGCGGCGCGCGCGCGCGCCTGCAGCGCGAGGTCGGAGAGATGCTGGCGCGACTGCGGGGTCTCCTGGAACGCGGTGCTCTTCGAGAGCGCGATCACCTGCTCGACGCAGGTGGCGATCGGCACGCGCTGGGTGTTGAGGGTGATGTCGTAGAGGGTCGGATCACCCCAGGTGACGTTGAAGTGCTCGCCCATGCGCGAGGAGCGGGCGACATCGTCCAGCTCGATCTCGTGGCGGGCGAGCGCCTCGTCGTCGGTCTCGAGGCGCTGCATGAGGCGCTGCACGCGCGCCTCCATCGGCGCGCAGACGCGGATGCAGGGAATGTGCTCGACCTCCCGCAAGAGCATGGTCGCGCCCCAGCCGCGGATGAGGAGGTTACCCTTCACCGCGAGGTCGTAGACCTCCTCGGCAGTGAAGATCGAGATGGTCTTCTCGTCCGCCGCCCACCGCTCCACCGCTCCCGCCTTGCCCTCGCGGATGCGGCGGATGAGGCTCTTCTTCACCTGCATGCGCCCGGCGACCACATCGCCCACCTCGTGGCGCACCTGCTGCAGGCCGAGCGCCTCGCACACCCCGAGGGCCACGTCCTTGCCGAGCGTGGCCATTTCCTGCGTCATCGCGATCACCGCCATGTCGTCACTCCGCTCGGTTGGTGGGACGGTTGCCGCCGCGCAGGACCGCGAGCGCCCGCGAGATGAGCGGCCAGAAGAGCAGCAGCAGCGACAGCGTGGTGATGGTGCCGACCAGCGCGTTGGCGGAGAAGATGCGCATATCGCCCTGGGACATGAGCATCGGCTGGCGGAAGGAATCCTCCGCGCGGTCGCCCAGCACCAGCGCGAGCACCAGGGGCGCCAGCGGGTAGTCGAGCTTCTTGAAAATGTAGCCGAGGATGCCGAAGACGATCATTAGCCACACGTCGAACATCGAGTTGTGGACAGTGAAGGCGCCGATGGCGCAGATCACCAGGATCACCGGCGCGATGATCGCGAACGGGACCCGCAGGATCGAGGCGAAGAGCGGCACGCAGGTGAGCACCACGATCAGCCCCGCGATGTTGCCGAGGTACATCGAGGCGATCAGGCCCCAGACGAAATCCGCCTTCTCGATGAAGAGCAGCGGTCCGGGCTGCAGGCCCCAGATGAGGAGCCCGCCGAGGAGCACCGCGGCGGTGGGCGAGCCGGGCACGCCTAGCGTGATCATCGGCAGCAGCGCGGATGTGCCCGCGGCGTGCGCCGCGGTTTCCGGGGCGATCACGCCCTCGATCTGGCCGGTGCCGAACTTCTCGCCATTGCGCGACATGCGCTTGGCCACGCCGTAGGCCATGAAGGATGCCGGGGTCGCCCCTCCCGGGACGATGCCCATGAGGCAGCCCACGGCGGAGCTTCGCAGCGACGTCTTCCAGTACTTCGGCAGCTCCTTCCAGGTCTCGATAACCACGCGCATGTTGAGCTTGGCGCTGGCGCCCTTGAAGATCAGGCCCTCCTCGATGGTGAGCAGGATCTCGCCGATGCCGAAGAGGCCGATGACCGCGATCAGGAAGTCGAAACCCTTCAGCAGCTGCATGTAGCCGAAGGTGAGGCGCAGCTGGCCGGTAACGGTGTCGATGCCGACCGCGGCGAGCGCGAAGCCCATCATCATCGCGGCGATGGTCTTGAAGGGCGCGCCCTTGGCCATGCCGACGAAGGCGCAGAAAGTCAGCAGGTAGACCGAGAAGAACTCCGGCGGCCCGAAGCGCAGCGCGAATTTCGCCACGATCGGCGACAGGAACGTGATCATCACCACCGCGATGAAGGCGCCGACAAAGGACGAGGTGAAGGCCGCGGCAAGCGCCTGCCCGGCCTTGCCCTGCTGCGCCATCGGGTAGCCGTCGAAGGTGGTCGCGACCGACCACGGCTCGCCCGGGATGTTGAACAGGATCGAGGTGATCGCGCCCCCGAAGAGCGCCCCCCAGTAGATGCAGGAGAGCAGGATGATCGCCGAGGTGGCGCCCCCCGGCTGCTGCGCGAGCTGGAAGGTGAGCGGCAACAGGATGGCAACGCCGTTGGCGCCGCCCAGGCCTGGAAGCACGCCTATGATCACGCCGAGGGTGACGCCCGCGAGCATCAGCATCAGGTTGAACCACGACATCGCGACGCCGAAGCCGCCGATGAGCGAGTTGATTTCTTGCATGCGGGCCGGCCTCTACTGGAAGCCGAACAGCGCTTCGATGGGCCCCTTGGGCAGGGGCACCTTGAACCACACCTCGAACATGAGGAAGAAGGCGAACATCACGGTCACCGAGACGGCGGCGATCTTGCCCCACCCGTACTTGCCGAGGTAGCGCATGAAGAACGCGATGAAGATCGCCGACGCCTCGTAGATGCCGAGCGAATAGACGGGATTGGCGATGAGCGCCACGTAGATCGTGCACGGCACCATCACGGTGACCACCATCTTCAGCTGGCTGCGGCGCACGAAGGCCTTGTTGCCCTTGGCACCGGAGTTGATCGCCACGAGCAGGTTGGCGATCGACGCGATGATGATGATGACGCCGATGTAGAACGGGAAGTATCCGGCCTGGGGGCCGTCCGAAGCCCACTGGGAGCCGAGGCGCTTGCTGTCCCAGACAACCACCGCGCCGAAGATGACGAAACCGATCGCGACCGCGATCTCCCATGCGCGCATCGAGCCGACGGCCCTGTCCTGCTGCCCCTCCTGCATCCGGCTTCCCCTGGTCTGGTCTTGTTGGAGAGACGGGCCGCGGGGTCGCCCCCGCGGCCGCGGCGCTTACTTGGCAGCCAGGAAGCCGGCTTCCTTCATCAGGTCCTGGTGCAGCTTCTCGTTCTTCACCACCCAGTCGGTGTAAGCCTTGCCGACCATGGTCGTCTGGTTGAAAGCGCCGTCCTCCATGAACTTCTTCCATTCCGGGGTCTGGCGCACCTTCTCCAGCATGTCGGCGTAGAACTTGACCTGGTCGGGGGAGACTCCCCCGGCCATGAAGATGCCGCGCAGCATCACGTAGTCGGTCGGCACGCCCGATTCCTTGCAGGTCGGAATGTCGCCCCAGGCCATGTCCTTGGTGACCTTCTCCTTGTAGGGCATGCGCGTGTCGTCGAAGACGCACAGCGGGCGCAGGTTGCCGGCGCGCCACTGGGCCACGGCTTCGATCGGGTTGTTCACCGAGGAGTCAATGTGCTTGCCCACGAGCTGGGTAGCAACGTCGCCGCCGCCCTTGAACGGGATGTAGGTGAACTTGGCGCCGGCGACCTTCTCGAGGGCGACCGTGATGATCTGGTCTTCCTGCTTGGAGCCGGTGCCGCCCATCTTGAACTTGTTGTTCCCGCCGGCCTTCACGGCCGCGAGATACTCGGCGGCGGTCTTGTACGGCGACTCGCTGTTCACCCACAGGACGAATTGGTCGAGCGCCATCATGCGCACGGGGGTGAGCTCCTTCCAGCTGAACGGGACGCCGGTGGCCAGCGGCGTGGTGAACAGGTTGGAGAGCGTGATGATGATCTTGTGCGGGTCCTTGGCGGCACCCTTCACATCGAGGAAGCCCTCGGCGCCGGCGCCGCCGCCCTTGTTCAGGACGACCATCGACTGCTTCATGAGGTTGTGCTTGGCGATGATTGACTGGATCAGCCGCGCCATCTGGTCGGCGCCGCCGCCGGTGCCGGCGGGGACGATGAACTCCACGGTCTTCGTGGGCTCCCAGGCGTAGGCCGGGGCGAGCACGGTGAGCGCTGCGGCCACGAGCGCCGCAATGCGAGCGCGCGTGAAAAGGGTCTTCGTCATGACGTGTCTCCTCGGGCTTCAGATATTGGAATGAATGACCTGCAACACGTGGACCCATTCTATGCGGACACGTGCGAAGTCTCTTGACCCGCGTCAAGCGCGGGCCGGCTCCACTCCAACGCGCGAAGCCGCCCGGACGTGCACCGCCCGCGCCGTGCTCAGCGCGGAGCGTCGTTCCCCGGGGAGACGGGATGGGCACCGGCCGCCTCCAGGTGCTTCGTGGCCGAGCGCCGCAGCGTCTGACCCGCGAGGTAGCGCCCCAGGCCCACGACGAAGACGGCACCGAG
>JBKJTM010000411.1:0-10137 GCA_046590805.1 Usitatibacter sp. | reverse complement strand
GAATTGCTTCTTCCAGGAAGAGCCCCCGCAGCCCGTCGCGATCTAGGGGCTCACCGGTCGCTCAGCGCGCAGCTGGAGACGCCTGATCGGATCGAGAGCACCCTAGAGCTGATGAGCGAATGCGACCTAGTGACCAAGGAAGGCAAGGCCAGTTTGGGAGCCTGCTGTTGAGGAAGGATATCGACCTGGCGGACGCAAGCTCACTCTCGGCGCCGTGGCGAAGTACGTGAGTCGTCGACTCGGCGAGACCGGCACCCACTTCTATCTCCCGGGGTACACGCTGGTGAGGGTGTTCGGAACCTACGCGGTGACCTCGAAGCTCAGCGTGACGCCGAGGTGACCAACCTGGCAGACAAGGTGTACTACCCGGCTTCCTTCGCGGCGCTTTGGGTTTATCCGGGGGCGCAGCGCCAGTACCAGGTTCGCGCCACCTATAGGTTCTGAACGGCGCCGCCGTGACATTTTCACGGGGACGTGCGCGACCCATTCGCTTGCGATGGATGCGACGCTATAATTTCGCTTTCCCTGACCCATCGCCATGCCCCCCCGCACCCTCTACGAGAAGCTCTGGGACTCGCACTTCGTCCGCGAGGAGCCCGACGGCACCGCGCTCCTCTACATCGACCGCCACCTGGTCCATGAGGTGACGAGCCCGCAGGCGTTCGAGGGCCTGGAAGCCGCCCACCGCAAGCCCTGGCGCATCGATTCCGTGGTGGCCACCGCCGACCACAACGTGCCCACCACCGCTGGCCGATCCCATCAGGTCATCGCCGATCCGATCTCGCGCCTGCAGGTGGATACCCTCGACCAGAATGTCGAGAAATTCCACGTGAAGACCTACTTCGGCATGAACGATCTGCGCCAGGGGATCGTGCACGTCATCGGTCCCGAGCAGGGCGCGACGCTGCCGGGCATGACGGTGGTTTGCGGCGATTCACACACCAGCACCCATGGCGCCTTCGCCGCACTCGCTTTCGGCATCGGCACCTCGGAGGTCGAGCACGTGCTCGCCACCCAGTGCTTGACACAGAAGAAGGCGAAGACGCTCTTGATTCGTGCCGAGGGCACGCTTCCCACGGGCGTCACCGCCAAGGACCTGGTGCTCGCCGTCATCGGCCGCATCGGCACCGCGGGGGGCACGGGCTCGGTGCTCGAGTTCGGCGGCAGCGCCTTCCGCTCGCTTTCCATGGAAGGGCGGATGACGGTCTCCAACATGTCGATCGAGGCGGGCGCACGCGCGGGGATGTTCGCGTGCGACGAGAAGACCATCGAATACCTGCGCGGCCGGCCGCACGCCCCGCAAGGCGAGATGTTCGCCAAGGCCGCCGTCTATTGGCGCACGCTCGTCTCCGACCCGGGCGCGAAGTTCGATCGCACCGTCGATATCGATGTCGCGTCGCTGAAGCCGCAGGTCACCTGGGGCACCTCGCCCGAAATGGTGGTCTCCGTGGACGATCGCGTGCCCGATCCCGACAAGGAAAAGGATCCGGTGCGGCGCGAGGCGATGGAACGCGCGCTCACGTACATGGGCCTCGATCCCAACGTGCCGATCACCGACATAGCCATCGACAAGGTCTTCATCGGCTCGTGCACCAATTCGCGGATCGAGGATCTGCGCGCCGCCGCCAAGATCGTGCGCGGCCGGCACGTGGCGAAGAACGTGAAGCTGGCGCTGGTGGTGCCGGGCTCGGGGCTTGTCAAAGCGATGGCCGAAAAAGAAGGCCTGGACCGCATCTTCCGCGACTCGGGCTTCGAGTGGCGCGAACCGGGCTGCTCCATGTGCCTCGCCATGAACGACGACAAGCTGGAGCCGGGCGAGCGCTGCGCTTCTACCTCCAACCGTAATTTCGAGGGGCGGCAGGGGGCGGGGGGACGCACGCATCTGGTGAGTCCGGAGATGGCGGCGGCGGCGGCGATTGCGGGGCACTTCGTGGACGTGCGGCGGGGCTGACGCTGAGACTGGCATGCGCTCTTGACATCTGATGATTGATGCAATAACATCTGATGCATGAGAACTACCCTCGATATCGCGGATGACGTGCTGCACGCGGCCAAGGAGCGCGCGCGTCGCGAAAATAAGACTGCCGGAGAAGTGATCTCGGAGCTCGCGCGCGCCGCACTCACCGCGCCGGCCGCCCCCCTTGCCAAGGTCAGCAAGGTCGCTGAGCCGCGGTCCCATTACGGGATTCGCCCATTTCCCCGGCGCGGAAACCTGGTCACGAACGAGTTGATCGACAAGCTGCGTCAGGACGACGCTTATTGATGAGCGCGTTGCTGGATGTGAACGTGCTGATCGCGCTATTCGATGCGGATCATTCCCTCCACAGCGAAGTCCTGCGTTGGTTCGACAAGCACGGCGAGGCGGGATGGGCGACCTGTCCCCTCACCCAGAACGGGTGCATCCGCGTGATGTCGCAGCCGGGGTATCCGAACTCGGTGCCGGTGAATGTCATCTCTCAGCGGCTGCGGGAAGCCGTGTCGCATGAGCGGCACGCGTTCTGGCCGGATAGCGTAAGTTTGCTGGATGAGCGGGCGATCGATCCCACGCGAATCCATGGTCCCAGCCAGCTCACCGACATCTACTTGCTTGCGCTGGCGGTGGCCAATGGCGGCAAGCTCGTGACTTTCGACAAGGGCATTCCGCTGGCCGCGGTCGCCAAAGCGCAGAAGAAGCACCTTGTCGTGATCTGATCCTGGAGGGTCGCCCGCTATAATTCGGGCATGGATAAGTTCACCGTTCACACCGGCCTCGTCGTCCCCCTCGACCGCGCCAACGTCGACACCGACGCGATCATCCCGAAGCAGTTCCTGAAGTCGATCAAGAAGACCGGCTTCGGCGAGAACCTCTTCGACGCCTGGCGCTACCTCGACACGGGCGAGCCGGGGATGGACGCGCGCACCCGCAAGCCCAACCCGGACTTCGTGCTGAACTACCCCCAGTACAAGGGCGGCACAATCCTCATCGCGCGCAAGAACTTCGGCTGCGGATCGTCGCGCGAGCACGCGCCCTGGGCGCTGCAGCAGTACGGTTTCCGCGCCGTGATCGCGCCGTCCTTCGCCGACATCTTCTTCAACAACAGCTTCAAGAACGGGTTTTTGCCGATCATCCTCGCCGAGCTCGAGGTCGATCACCTGTTCAACGAGGTGGCGGCGCATCCCGGGTACAAGGTCACGATCGACCTTCCCGCGCAGACGGTTACGACGCCCTCGGGCAAGGCGATGCGGTTCGAGATCGATGCCACCCGCAAGGAAAACATGGTGAACGGGTTGGACGAGATCGGGCTCACGCTCAAGCACTCCGACGACATCAAGGCATACGAGGAAAAACGCAAGCGTACCGAGCCGTGGATTTTCTCGTGATGGCTGGTCATCCCGGCGAAGGCCGGGATCCCATTGGGCCCCGGGCCATTGCCGCGATTGCGGCGCCCGGGGCGACCAGGCAACGATGAAGATCGCGCTCCTCGCCGGCGATGGCATCGGCCCGGAAATCCTCGAGGAAGCGGTCAGGGTGCTCGACGTGCTGCGAGGTGAGGGCGTTTCCATCGAGACGGAAGCCGCGCTCGTCGGCGGCGCGGCTTACGACGCGCACAAGGATCCGCTTCCGACAGCGACCCTCAACCTCGTGAAGAGCTCCGATGCGGTGCTCTTCGGCGCCGTGGGTGGCCCGCAATACGACGCGCTCCCCCGCGACAAGCGCCCCGAGAAGGCCATCCTGGGCCTGCGCAAGGAGTGCGATTTCTTCGCGAACCTGCGCCCGGCCAACGTCTTCCCGGAGCTTGCCGACGCGTCCAGCCTGAAGAACGAGATCGTCTCGGGCCTGGACATCATGATCGTGCGCGAGCTGACCGGCGACATCTACTTCGGCCAGCCGCGCGGCATCGAGGGCGAGAAACCCAACCGCATGGGCTTCAACACCATGCGCTACACCGAGCCGGAGATCCGCCGCATCCTGCACGTGGGCTTCAAGACCGCGCGCCAGCGGGGCAAGCGCCTCTGCAGCGTCGACAAGATGAACGTCCTCGAGACCACGCAGCTCTGGCGCGACATCGCCATCGAGATGGCCGCGGAGTACCCGGATGTCGAGCTTTCACATATGCTTGTGGATAACTGCGCCATGCAACTGGTGCGCAACCCGCGACAATTCGACGTGATCGTGACCGGCAACATGTTTGGCGACATCCTTTCCGACGAGGCCTCGATGCTGACGGGCTCCATCGGCATGCTGCCGTCCGCCTCGCTCGACGCCAACGGCAAGGGCCTCTACGAGCCGATCCATGGCTCCGCGCCCGACATCACCGGCAATGGGATCGCCAATCCGCTCGCCATGATCCTGTCGATGGCGATGATGTTCCGTTACACCTTCGATCGCGCCGACATTGCGGTGCGGATCGAGAAGGCGGTGCGCTCCGCGCTCGCCTCGGGCCTGCGCACCGCGGATATCGCGGCCAAGGGCACGAAAACGACCACCACCGCGGCAATGGGCGCGGCGGTGGTCAAAGCGCTCTAGCAACCACAGACAGCAGGCGGGCTCGTGAGGCGACCCGCCTCAGAGGTCCCTTAAACTCGCCTCATGATTGGACCCCGGGCCATCGCCGCAACCGCGGCGCCCGGGGTGACAAGGAACGCACATGACCAAGGTTGGATTCATCGGTTGGCGCGGCATGGTGGGCTCGGTGCTCATGGAGCGGATGCGCGAGGAGCGCGACTTCGATTCCATTGCTCCGGTGTTCTTCACCACCTCCAACGTGGGTGGCGCGGGCCCGGTCATCGGCAAACCGGTGGGGGTGCTCAAAGACGCCAACGACGTGGCCGAGCTCGCCAAAAACGACGTCCTCATCTCCTGCCAGGGCGGCGACTACTCCAAGGCCATTTTCCCCAAGCTGCGTGCCGCGGGCTGGCAGGGCTACTGGATCGATGCCGCCTCGGCCCTGCGCATGGACAAGGACGCGGTCATCGTCCTCGACCCCGTCAACCGGCCGGTGATCGACCAGGCGCTCGCCTCGGGCGTGAAGAACTACATCGGCGGCAACTGCACCGTGAGCCTGATGCTGATGGCGATCGACGGGCTGCTCAAGGCGGACCTGGTCGAGTGGGTATCGGCCATGACCTACCAGGCGGCCTCCGGCGCCGGTGCGCAGAACATGCGCGAGCTGCTGCAGCAGATGGGCGAGCTCCACTTTGCCGCCCAGAAGATGCTCGAGGACCCGGCCTCCGCGATCCTCGAGATCGACCGCGAGGTGGCGGGCATCCTGCGCGATGAGAGTTTCCCCACCGAGCACTTCGGCGTGCCGCTCGCCGGCAGCCTCCTTCCCTGGATCGACACCGACCTCGGCAACGGCCAGAGCCGCGAGGAGTGGAAGGCCCACGTTGAGGCGAACAAGATCCTTGGACGGGCGGCCGCGAAGGAGATCGCCATGGATGGGCTGTGCGTGCGCGTGGGGGCCATGCGTTGCCACAGCCAGGCGCTCACCATCAAGCTGCGCCGCGACGTGCCCCTGGCCGAGATCGAGTCCCTGCTTGCCCAGGGCAATCCATGGTGCAAGGTTGTGCCCAACAACCGGTCGGAGACCCTCGCGCGGTTGACCCCGGTCGCGGTCACGGGGACGCTGGAGGTCCCCATCGGGCGGCTTCGCAAGCTGCGAATGGGGGGGGATTACCTCTCCGCCTTCACGGTCGGAGACCAGCTGTTGTGGGGCGCCGCGGAGCCGTTGCGCCGCATGCTCGGCATCCTGCTCAAGTCCCGCGTGCTCTCCACCGCTACGGCGTAAGTGCCGGTTTCCACTTGGGAAAACGCTTGTAAAATGTCCGAGTTAGGAGATAATGTGAAAAATCGGGTGAGGTTGAACTAATAAAGCCCTGATGTTACGATCTTTTCCACGTTATTCCGGGCCTGGGATAGGTAAAACAACTATGCGGATGATCAATAGCGGAGTCGCGCTTGCGTTGCTACTCGGCGTCTCGGGTGCGAACGCCGCCGGCCTGGGCAAACTCACCGTCAACTCGTCGCTCGGCCAGATCCTCAACGCCGAGATCGACCTCGTATCCATCCAGCCCGGCGAGCTCGAGTCGCTCACCGCCCGCGTGGCGCCCCCGGAGGCGTTCCGCGATGCCCGCATTGAATATTCGTCTTCCCTGCGCCTGCTGCGCTTCTCGGTGGAGAAGCGTGCCAGCGGCCAGCCCTACCTCAAGGTCACCAGCATCGCGCCGGTGAACGAGCCGTTCGTCGACGCGCTGATCGAGGTGAGCTGGCCCCAGGGTCGCATCCAGCGCGAATACCCCATCCTTCTCGATCCGCCGGGGTACAGCCAAAGGGCTGCCACACCGCCCACCGTGGCCGCGGCTCCAGCCAGCCGCGCTCCCGAGACCTCGCCGGCCCCCGCGCCGGCGTCGTCGTCTGCGCCGTCCGCTCCCGCGGGTTCGTCCACCCCCGCCCCGTCCGCCTCCGCCGCAACCGGCACGCCTTCCGCCGCAACCGAGCTGGCCCGCCCGAGCAGCGGCCTCGCCACCGAAGCAGGCGCCGATACCTACGGCCCGGTGCAGAAGGGCGACACGCTGCGCAAGATCGCCGAGGAAGTGAAGCCCTCCAGCGTGAGCCTGGAGCAGATGCTGGTCGCGCTCTACCGCGAGAACAAGTCGGCGTTCATCGGCAACAACATGAACCGCTTGAAAGCCGGCCAGATCCTCAAGGTGCCGAACGCGGACGAGGTGAACGCCGTCCCGACCCGCGAAGCCAACACTGAGATCCGCACCCACGTCGCCGATTGGAAGACGTATCGCGAGCAGCTTGGCAGCGGTGTCGCCTCGGTGCCCGCGCGCGCGGAATCGACCAGCGCTGCCGCCGGCCGCATCTCTTCGGCCGCAGTCACGCCGCCGCCCGCTCCCGCTCCCGCCAGCTCGGATTTGCTGAAGCTTTCCAAGTCCGATGCCGGCAAGGGTTCAGCGGGCGCCGGCAAGGGTGGCACCGACCGCCTCGCCGCGATCCAGGAAGACCTGACTGCGAAGGACAAGGCGCTCCGGGAATCGCAGTCGCGCGTCGCCGATCTCGAGAAGCAGATCCGCGACATGCAGCGCCTGCTGGACCTCAAGGCCGGCGCACCCGGCAAGGCCGATAGCAAGGTCGCCGCGGCGCCGACCCCTGCGCCGGCCAAAGCCCCGGAGCCTGTCAAGGCGCCGGAGCCCGCGAAGGTCCCCGATACCAAGGTCGCCGCCGCGCCAACGCCGATTCCCGCACCCGCGCCCGCCAAGGCTCCGGAGCCCGCCAAGGTCGACCCGGTGAAGCCCGCGGAGCCCGCGAAAGTGGCGGAAGCCCCGAAAATCGCCGAACCACCCAAGCCCGCGCCGCCCAAGACCGATACCAAGGCAGCGGCAAAGAAGCCGGCGCCTCCGCCCGAGAAGAGCTTCGTGGATGAGCTCACCGACAACCCCGTCTACCTGCTGGGTGGGCTTGGACTGCTCGCGCTCGGAGGTGGCGCCTTCATGTTCATGCGCCGCCGCCGCAACAGGACTTACGAGGCAGGGCCGTCGAGCGCGATGACGAGCGCCTTCCCGTCGGATCTCAAGGCGGACACCGCGACGGGAAAGCCGGGGGGCGGGTTGGTAGACACGGGCAACAGCTCGTTCCTCACTGATTTTGATAAGACCGGCCCGGGCTCGATCGACACCGATGAGGTCGATCCAGTCGCAGAAGCGGAGGTCTACATCGCCTACGGCCGTGATACACAGGCCGAGGAGATCCTCAAGGAGGCGATGGCGCGCGACCGCTCCCGCCCCGAGATCCCCCTGAAGCTGCTGGAGATCTACCACGCGCGCAAGAGCGCCACGGCGTTCGAGACGGTTGCCAAGGAGCTGCATTCCCAGGTCGGTGAGTCGCATCCGCTGTGGCAGAAGGCCGCCGCGATGGGCGCCCAGATCGATCCCACCAACGCGCTCTACGGTGGCGCCTCGCCCGCTGCGTCCGCGGCTGTAACCGCGGCGGCAACCGCGGCCGCGGCTCCGCGCCCCAACCTCGATTTCGACATCGCGAACACATCCAGCACCGGTGCCGGGCAATCGACCGACTTCGACCTCGATGACAAGGGTGGCGCGGATGCGCCGCCGCCGGCGCTCGACTTCGACCTCGCGCCCGGGGTTTCGCCCGCCTCCGAAACGCATCCAGACCCCACGCCTGAAGACAAGCCGGCCAATTTCGACTTCGATCTCTCCGGGCTCGATTTCCCGGGCACGTCAAAGGCCGCGGATTCCGGCGCCGGCGCGTCGACGCCTTCGGTCGATCTCGCCGACCTGAGCCTCGATTCCCCGTCCGATGGCGGTAGCGAGGGCGTGAGCACCAAGCTCGAGCTCGCCAAGGCGTACCTCGAGATCGGCGACAAGGATGGCGCGCGCGAGATCCTGCAGGAAGTGGCCAAGGAGGGCTCGGCCGCTCAGAAGGACGAGGCGCAGAGGCTCATCTCGAGCCTGTAAGCGGCCGGGCAAGAGAACCGGGGACAGTCCCGGTTTTTTTGCGCCGGTTGTTTCGCAAAAAACTCCGGGACGGTCCCCAATGCGCATCGCCTTAGGCGTCGAGTACGACGGCTCGGCCTTCTGCGGATGGCAGACGCAGCCGGGCGGCTGCGCCGTGCAGGACCATCTGCAGGCGGCCCTGTCGAAGCTCGCCGATACCGCTGTGGAAGTCACCGCTGCCGGCCGCACCGACGCGGGCGTGCATGCGACCGCGCAGGTGGTTCACTTCGACACCGAAGCCGTTCGCGACGCCCACTCCTGGGTACGTGGCACCAACGCCAACCTCGATCCGTCCGCCCGCGTGGTGTGGGCGACTGAGGTCCCCGCCGATTTCCACGCCCGCTTCAAAGCACGTTCGCGCAGCTATCGCTACCTGCTGCTGAACGAGCCCGTGGCGCCCGCGGTGATGCTGAAACGCGCCGGCTGGTATCACCGCCGCCTCGATGTGGAGGCGATGCAGCGAGCGGCCGCGCTGCTCGTCGGCGAGCACGACTTCAGCGCCTTCCGCGATGCGCAGTGCCAGGCGAAGTCCCCGATCCGCAACCTGACCGAAGCCCGCGTCCTGCGCAATTCGAACCTGGTTACATTCGGGTTCACCGCCAACGCATTCCTGCACCACATGATCCGCAACGTCGTGGGGTCGCTGGTGTACGTGGGCGCGGGGAGGCAGCCGGTGGAGTGGATCGCGGAGCTGCTGGCGGCGCGCGATCGCACCAAGGCCGCGCCGACCTTCGCGCCCGACGGGCTCTACCTCGCGGGTGTCGCGTACGATCCCCTGTTCTTGCTGCCGCCATTCCGTCCGCAGCCGTTCTTGGAGATGGGCCCGTGATGAAAGCGTTGACTCCCTCTTTCTTCAGGCAGAGGGTCGGGGAGAGGGCCGGGGAGAGGGCGCCATGAGTCGCACCCGGATAAAAATCTGCGGCATCAAGGAGCCGGCACACGCCCGTGTTGCGGCCGAGGCGGGCGCGGACGCGATCGGCCTCGTCTTCCATCCCGCGAGCCCCCGTTTTGTCACGCCGGCGCAGGCGGGCGCGGTCGCCGCGGTGCTGCCGCCCTTCGTGACCGCGGTCGGCCTGTTCGTGAATCACGATGCCGGCCAGGTTCGGGAGACGCTCGCTGCGGTGCCGCTGGGCCTGCTGCAATTCCATGGCGACGAGCCGCCCGAATTCTGCGAGCAGTTCGGCGTGCCCTACGTGCGCGCGGTGCGCATGGAGGAAGGGACCGATTTGGTAGAATACGCAGATCGTTTCAAGCAGGCTCGTGCCCTGTTGGTCGATGCGCACGTGCCCGGCCAGCCGGGCGGAACCGGGCGCAGTTTCGATTGGAGCCTCATCCCGCGCGAGTTGCCCATCCCCATCATCCTGTCCGGGGGCCTCGACATGGCAAACGTGGGCCGCGCGGTACGCGAAGTGAAGCCCTGGGCGGTGGACGTCTCGAGCGGCGTGGAGGCAAGCCGCGGGACGAAGGACCCCGCCAGGATCGTCGAATTCATTCGGAGCGTTCACCGTGAAGATGCATCCCGCTGAGGGATCCTGGTCGGATTACTCGCTGCCTGACGCCACCGGCCATTTCGGCCCCTATGGAGGCGTGTTCGTGGCCGAGACGCTGCGCGCCGCGCTCGATGAGCTCACGCGCGCC
>JBKJTM010000354.1:0-6309 GCA_046590805.1 Usitatibacter sp. | reverse complement strand
CTGCAGCAGGTCCGCGAGCCCGTCCTCATCACGTGCCGTGCCCACATGGCACCAACGGTCGAAGACGTGCACGTCGTCGCGCGTGCCCTCGGCTGCGCGCTCGCGCACCGCGATGCGCCCTTCCCAGGGCCAGTCGCGCAGGCGCTGCGCGGCGAGCACCGTCGCGAGCCGCAGGTGGTGCTGCTCCGGCGTCTCTTCGCCGATACACGCGCCGCGGCACTTCTTCACCTGGCGCGCGAAGCAGGGGCCGCCGCGCTTCTCCCACCCCAGCGCGCGCCAACAGAGTCCATGCGCGCTCGCCAGCTCCTCCAGCAGGTGGCGCACGTTGAGCTTCGCGGCAAACGGCCCGAAGAGGCTCTCGGTGGGGCCGCGCGAGCGCCCCGGTCCGCTGCCGGCGAAGTACTCGCCCCAGTCGATGTCCTTGTTGGCGACGACGTGCGGCGGCTCACGCAGGTCGGGCAGGCGGATGAAGCAGGCATTCAACTTCCGCCGCAGGCGATAGTTGTGCAGCGGCAGCAGCTCCTTCACCAGCCGCGCCTCGCGCAGCAGCGCGCCCAGCTCGCCCGCCGTCTCCTCGACCTCGATGCGCTGGATCTCGCCGGAGAGGCGCACGTCGTTGGCGCTGCGGTAGTCGCTCGAGAAGTGCGAGCGGATCCGTTCGCGCAGGTTCACGCTCTTGCCGATGTAGAGCGGCAGGTCGTTCACGCCGTAGAAGCGGTACACGCCCGGACCTTCGGGAAGGTTCTCGAGCGCGCTGGCGTCGAGCTGCGGCGGCAGGCTCGGGATCTTGAGGAGCCGCCTCACCGCCGCCTCGATGTCGGCGATCTCCTTGTCGCGATAGAGGAGCTGCACGAAGCGCCACAGGACGCGCGCGTCGCCGAGCGCCGAATGGCGGCCGCCGCGCGCTCGGGACGTACCCTGGTGTCGGCTGTTGCCTGGTTCAGGGTACGTCCCCGGTTCTTCGATCGCGTCCTGAAGCCCGTGCCGCGCGATCACCGCGTCCAGCCCGTGCCCCACGGCGAGCGGATACAGGCGGCGCGAGAGGCGCACGGTGCAGAGCACGTCCGCGGTGAAGGCGACCTCGCAGCGGCGGAACTCGTTCTTGATGAAGCCGTAGTCGAAGCGCGCGTTGTGCGCGACGAAGAGGTGGCCCTCGAGCCGCTCGAGCACGTCGCGGCGAATCTCGCTGAAAGTGGGCGCGTCCCGCACCATCGCGTTGCTGATGCCGGTGAGCGCCTGGATGTCCTCCGGGATGCTGCACTCGGGGTTCACCAGCGTGGACCATTCCTCGGCGAGCTGGCCGTCCTCGATCCGCACGATGCCGATCTCGGTAATGCGGTCGCCGGTGGGCGTGGTGCCGGTGGTCTCGAGATCGATGAACGCGATGGAGGGAGCGAACATCAGCGCTTCTCCTTCGGCGGCGCGCGCCACGGCGCATCACCGAAGCGCTCCACCAGGAACTCGATCATCGCCGCGACCCGCGGCGAGCGGTGCCGGCCCTGCGGATAGACCGCGTGCAGCGGCAGCGGCTCGGCGTGGTGGACATCCTGCAGCAGCGCCACCAGGCGCGCGTCGCGGATCGCCTCGCCGACGATGGCATCGGAGAGGCGGATGATGCCCACGCCCAGCAACGCGAGCTGCAGCAACGACTCGGCCGTGTTGGCGCTCACGTTGCCGGCGACCTCGACGTGGCGCACGGCATCGCCGGACGCGAACGGCCAGCGCCGCAGGCTCGGCGAGTAGCTGACGGCGAGGCAGTTGTGCCGCGAAAGGTCATCGGGGCGCTTGGGCACGCCATTCCTCTTGAGATAGGCGGGCGAAGCGCAGACCACGCGCTCCACGTCGCATATCTTGCGCGCCACCAGCGAGGAGTCGGGCAGCGTGCCCAGCCGGATGCCCAGGTCCGCGCCCTCCTCGATCAGGTCGACCACGCGGTCGGTGACCGTGAGCTCGATCCGCAGCTCCGGGTTGCGGGCGAGGAAGTCCGGCAATGCGGGCGCGAGCTGGTGCATCCCGAAAGCGGTGCCGACATTGATGCGCAGCAGGCCCTTGGGCTGCGCGCGGAATAGCGCCACCTCGCTCTCGGCATCGTGGATGTCGGCGAGGATGCGCTGGCTGCGATTGAAGTAGGCCTCGCCCTCGGGGGTGAGCGCGAGCTTGCGCGTGGTGCGGTTGAGGAGCCGCACGCCGAGGCGGTTCTCGAGCCGCGTCACCAGCTTGGAGATCGCCGACGGCGTGAGCCCCATGTCGCGCGCCGCGGTGGAGAACCCGCCCAGCTCCACTGCGCGGACGAAGGCGGTCATTTCCGAGGGAATCGTCATCCGGTCACTTGTGCTTCTAATTCAAAGATGATTTGCCGCTGATGGCGATTGTATTCGATCTGAGCGGCAATTAGATTACCTACATGGAATACGCCGACTACTTCACTCCGCCTCCGGGCCCAGGCGCTTCGCCGCGAGGAGCTCCGCCGCCTTGCAGGCCTTGCCGCGCTAAAATGGCAGACCTTGCTGCAAAGTCGTGTCCGCCATGCCCCGCACCCGTGCCAAAGCCCCGCCCCGCCTTACCCGTGACGCCGAGCGGCTGATCGCGCTCGCCAACGGCCTCAACGCGTCCGGCAGCCTCACCGAGGATCGCTTCTGGGAAGGCGCGATGTCGGCGCTCGCGGCGAAACTGCTCGAGAACGGCAACGACGCGCCGATCGACGGCGCGTTGGACCACCTCTACCAGACCAACCTCGGCGCCTACGACACGCTGATCGAGCTGGTCGAGAACGAGTCGGAGTCGGTGGTGGTGATGCAGGGCGACCGCGCCTGGCAATCGCTCCTCATCGCCGCGCCGATCGTGGCGTGGTCGAAGTACGCGATTCCCTCGGGCCCGATTCCCGCTCCCGAGGCGGAGACGCTGCGCGTGCAGTTGCAGGCGCACGTGCTCGCCGAGGGGGCGAAGATCGCCGCGGTGCCTTACCTCTATTCCATCGACCAGCTTCCGCGGCACTTCTCGGAGCTGCGCCGCCTCGCGGCACGCCTGGGCGATGCTGCCGTCAGCGGCGAAATCCCCCGCCTCGAGCTCGCGCGCCTGCCGGAGACCGCGCACCTGCTGGCCGACACGCGCTTCGTCATCGCCTGCGCTGCGGTCCCGCGCGGGCAACCGCTCTTCCGCTGGCAGGAGGACGCCTCGGGCCACGCCGGCCGCGCCGGCAGCCTCGAGCAGTGGATCCTGCAGGCGCGGCCGACGCTCGCCAAGGTGCTGCCGGGCTGCGTCTTCGAGTGCCTGCTGCCCGATGCCTATTACGTGAACTGCCGCGAATCGGACCGGCGCGTGCGCCCCTTCGGCATCCGCGCCGCCACTGCTTTCCTGGAGCAGGCGCTGAAGGCGAAGCCCGCGGACCTGATGGCGGTGGTGGCCGGCTTCGGCGAGGAGCGCATCGACGAGTACCGCGTCGCCTTCTCGATCGTCGACGAGACCGAGGTCGCCCACGGCGTGGTCTGGCCGCTCTACGGACGCGAGGACGAGGGCGTCCGCCCCGGCCCGCTGGACGAGGTCCTCGCCCAGTTGGCCGAGGTCGGCGTGACCGAGGTGAAGAAGCTTCAGGGCACCTTCACGCCGGAGTATTGCGAGGACTGCGGCGCGCCCCTCTTCGCCAACGCCGATGGCGAGATCGTGCACGCCGAGCTGCCCGAAGAGGCCGACGTGCAGGCGGCCCACTTCCACTGAAATTGGTGTCGGAGTCGAATTTCCGTATGCTCAGGCGGAAATTCGACTCCGACACCAATTTTCCGTGGATGCCCTTTCCGAGGTCCTGAGGCTCGCGCAGTTCCAGGCGAACGTGACGCTGGATGCGACCGCGCATGAGCCGTGGTGCCTTTCGGTCCCGGCGAGCCAATCCGTGTCGCGCGCCTACGTGGTCCTTGCCGGCGAATGCCACCTCGCGCCCGCGGGCGGCGACGAGGTCACGCTGCGGGCGGGCGACTTCGCCTTCATTCCCGGCGGCGAGGCGCACGTCATCGGCAGCCCGCTCGACGCGCCCGCGGTGTCGCTCGCGTCGCTCGTGCGCACACCGGTCGCGGGCGAGATGCATCCGGTGCGCCTCGGCGGGACGGGAGCGCCCACGCGCGTGCTCGCCCTCTCATTCACCTGCGAGCGGCATCTCGCCGACCCGCTGCTCGCCGCGCTGCCGCGGATCGTGTTCGTCGACCTGACTGGCGCGGCCGCGCTCGAATGGCTCGCCGACTCGCTCTCGCTGGTGCTCTCGGCGAGCGATGCGCCCTTCCTCGGTTCCGTCGCCACGCGCGCGCGCCTGGCCGAGATCGTGCTGATCGAAGCGCTCGCACGCTATGTGCAGTCGCGCCCGCCGGGTGGCCGCGGCTGGCTCGCAGGATTGAACGACCGCTACCTGGGACGCGCGCTGGCGCTCGTGCACGGGCGCCCGTCGGAATCGTGGACGGTCGAGAAGCTCGGCCGCGCCGTCGGCCTTTCGAGGAGCGCGCTCGCGGAGCGCTTTGGCGACGTGATGGGCGAGCCGATCTTCGCCTTCCTCACCCGCTGGCGCCTGCAGCTCGCCGCCGACGCGCTCCTCGCCTCGACGCGGCCGATCCAGGCGATCGCCAAGGAGGCCGGGTATGAATCGGCCGGGGCCTTCTCGGTGGCCTTCCGCCGCGCTTTCGGCAAGCCGCCGTCGGTATGGCGCCGCAAGCGCCGCAGGACGCGCTAGGGGCACCGATGCGCATCCTGATCGTCGAGGACGACCCGATGCTCGCCGAAGCCATGTCGCGCGCGCTCCGGCAGTCGGCGCACATGGTGCAGCGCGCCGCAACTGGCCATGATGCCGACCAGGCGCTGATCGGCAACGACTACGACCTGGTGCTGCTCGACGTGGGCCTGCCGCAGATCGACGGCTTCGAGGTGCTGAGGCGCCTGCGCGCCCGGCGCAGCAAGGTTCCGGTGATGATGCTCACGGTGCGCGACACGGTCGACGACCGCGTCTCGGGCCTCGACCTGGGCGCCGACGACTACCTCACCAAGCCGTTCGAGCTGTCGGAGCTGGAGGCGCGGGTGCGCGCGTTGATCCGCCGCTCGCACGCCGCGGCGAGCGCCGACCTGGTCCACGGGCCGCTGCGACTCGACACGGTCGGCCGGCGCCTTTACCGCGACGGCCAGGCGGTGGAGCTCTCGGCACGCGAGCTGTCGGTGGTGGAGCTGCTGATGCTGCGCGAGGGCCGGGTGGTGACCAAGCAGCAGATCGCGGACCATCTGTACGGCTGGGACGACACCTCCAGCAGCAACGCGGTGGAGGTGTTCGTCTACCGGCTGAGGAAGAAGCTCGAGGACTCGGGCGTGGAGATCCGCACCGTGCGCGGCATGGGATACATCATCGAAAAGCCCAATGCCGCGTGAGCCGCGCAAGCTGCGCTCGCAGCTTCTCACCTGGCTCTTCATCCCGCTGCTGCTGCTCCTCGTCATCGACACCTTCGTGAGCTACTGGGTGGCGGTGGAGTTCTCGCGCCGCGCCTACGACCGCTCGCTGGTGGAGATCGCCCGCGAGATATCCCTGCACCTCAAGGAAGCCGGCGGCCGGGTGAGGCTCGACCTGCCGCCCGACTCGCGCCAGATCCTGCTCACCGACCCCGAGGACCTCATCCACTTCGAGGTGAGCAGCCCGGACGGGCGCTTCGCCGACGGCGAGCCGCTGCCGCACGCCGAGGAGCCGGCCGGATCGGCGCGCGGCGAGGAGCGTTTCTTCGAGGCGGTGGTGCGGGGCGCCTCGGTACGCGTGGTCGAGCTGCGCGTCGAGGCGGACTCGGTCACCGCGCGACCCGCGGCGATCGTGCGCGTGGCCGAGACCCAGCTGAAGCGCCGCATCCTCGCGCGCGAAATCCTGCTGTCCGTCGTGATCCCGCAGGCGCTGATCATCCTGGTCGCGAGCATCGTGGTCTGGATCGGCGTGGTGCGCGGGCTATCCCCGCTGGAGCGCCTGCGCCAGGCGGTCGCGGGGCGCTCGCCGCAGGACTGGAGCCCGATGGTCGCCGACGACGTACCCGCGGAGGTGCGCCCGCTCCTCGACTCGATCAACGAGCTGGTGGGACGCCTGGACCGCGCGCTCATGCTCCAGAGCCGCTTCATCAGCGATGCGGCGCACCAGCTGAAGACGCCGGTCACGGTGCTGAAGACGCAGCTCGAGGTGGCGATGCGCGAGGAGGATCCGGAACGCCTGCGCAAGGCGCTGGTCACCGCGAGCACCGGGCTCGAGCGGCTCTCACGCGTGGTGTCGCAGCTGCTGGCGCTCGCGCGCGGCCTCGGGCTCGTTCCGCG
>JBKJTM010000328.1:0-4429 GCA_046590805.1 Usitatibacter sp. | reverse complement strand
GGGTTCGATGCGCAGCTGGTCAATTTTCTGGCGCGGGGAGTAGCGCTTCACCCGCGCCAGGCCGGTGTCGATCACGTAGTGGATTCCCGGGACCGTGAGGGAGGTCTCGGCGACGTTGGTCGCGAGCACGATGCGCCGGTGGGCGGAGCGCTCGAAGACGCGGTCCTGCTCCTCGGCGGAGAGGCGGCTGAAGAGCGGCAGGATCTCGGTATGCCGGTCCTGGGCCTTGTTGAGGGAGAGCTTGCGCAGCGCTTCGGCCGCCTCGCGGATCTCGCGCTCGCCGGGAAGGAAGACGAGGATATCGCCGGCGCGGCTGCCGCGCGCGATCTCGTCCACCGCCTTGGCAATCGCCTCGTTCATGTCGACCGGCTCGTCGTCCTTCTCCTCCACCTCGAAGAATTCCGGGCGGTAGCGGACCTCCACCGGGTAAGTGCGCCCCGACACCTCGATCACCGGCGCGCCGCCGAAGAACTGCGAGAAGCGTTCGGTGTCGATGGTGGCGGAGGTGACGATCACCCTGAGCTCGGGGCGCACGACCACCAGGCGCTTCAGGTACCCCAGCAGGAAGTCCACGTTGAGGCTGCGCTCGTGCGCCTCGTCCACGATCAGCGTGTCGTAGGCGCGGAGCTCCCGATCCGAGTGCGTCTCGGCCAGCAGCACGCCGTCGGTCATCACCTTCACCACCGTGTCGGGCCGCGTCTGGTCCTGGAAGCGGATCTTGTGGCCGACGAAGCCCTTGGCCGTTCCGGGCAGCTCCTGGGCCAGGCGCTGGGCGAGGCTGCGCGCCGCGATCCGGCGCGGCTGGGTGCAGCCGATGAGGCCCGCGGCGCCGCGCTTCAACGCGAGGCAGATCTTGGGGATCTGCGTGGTCTTGCCCGAGCCCGTCTCTCCGCAGACGATGGTGACCGGATGCTCGCGGATGAGGCGCGCGATCTCGTCGCGGTGCTGCGCGATCGGCAGCTCCTCGGGGAAGTCGGGCACGGGGATGCGCGAAAGCCTCGCCGCGTGGCGCCCGCGCGAGCGTTCGATCAGCTCCGCGACGAGGGCGCGCTCGCGATCGGTCGACCGCCCCGCCCGCGCGCGCTCCTCGATCGAAGCGAGCATCGTGGCGATGCGCGGCTGATCCGCGGCGAGCGTTCCTGGAAGGGGGTCGTTGGGAGAGGGCATGGCGGCAGTGAAACCGGGGACGTACCCTCATTTCAAAAACCGAAATGAGGGTACGTCCCCGGTTTCCGCTATCCCGCTATTTTACGTCGGCGGGAAGCTTGACTCCGGAGAGGATCAGCGCGAAGCCCGGCTTGATGCCCTCGGAGGCCGGCAGCGGCGTAAAGCTCGCGGTGCAGGCGTGGAGCTCGCCGCCGCGGTCGCGCACCTCGACCACGACGTTCGTCGGCTCGCGCGCCCCGGCAAGCGCCTTTCCCGCGGCGTTCGGGCCGGCGAGGAAGCTCGCGAACGAGCGCCCGACGATGTCCTCGTAGCGCAGGCCCAGCAGGTGCTCGGAGGCGCGGTTGCAGGTGATGATGATGCCCGCGGAGTCGCATTCGAGCTGCGGCAGCGGCGAGTTCTCGAACAGCGTCTCGAGCCGCCCGGCGCGCTCGCGCGCCGCCTCGACCGAGATGCCCCGCACCGCCGCCCGGTGCGCGAGGTCGCGGTTCTCCTGCTGCAGCTTCTCGTTCAGCCGCGCGGTGAGCCGCAACAAATCGTCGCGCTCGAGCTGCAGCCGGAGGCTGTCCTCCATGTGCCGGTTCAGCTTCTTCGCGTAGTAGACGATGGCGAAGCAGAAGAAGAACGCCGTGACGCCCGCGAACCAGTGGGCGCCATCCTGCGCGAAGAAGAGGTTGATCGCCGTCGGGATGGTCGCCGGGATCGAGAGCGCCTCGTGCGCGCCGCGCACCGCCGAATAAGCCGCGAGCGAGCCGCCGACGAAACAGGTGACGGTCATCACGATGAAGATCTGTGCGTATCCGGAGCTGGACGGATAGAGCAGGGCGCCGAGCGCGCCCCACTGGATGCCGGCGAGCAGGTTCGCCGCGATGACCAGGCGCCCCCACGGCGCCGGGTCCGAGGCCGGGTCGCGGCGGCGGTACGCCACGAGCGTCGCGAAGCGGAACATGGTGACCGCGGTCGCCCACACGAACCAGATGGAGCCGCGCGCGATGTCCCCGATATCGATCAGGACGCCGAGGGTGAGCAGCGCTCCGAAATAGGAAAAGGCGGCCGCCGTTCCGGCGAACCGGTAGATCTCTTCGACCTGCAGCGCCAGCAGCCGTGGCTCGCGCCAGCCGCCCGCGGGTGCAGGTCCCTTGATGTTGTTGGTCATGGGCGAGGCCCAGTGCGCCGACAAGAGCAGAGTGTGCTCTGCGCCGCATCCGCGGTCACGCAACCGGGCGCTACGAGTGTAATCGCGGCGCTTCCGCCGGTAACGGCGTCAGGGAATCCCCTAGGGAAGCTAGGACTCGAGCTGCTTGTAAACGGTGTTTGCGATGCGCGCGAGCGTGGTCTTGTCGATGTCGCCCGAGAGGGCGTAGCCGCAATCGCGGTCGATCCAGTAGAACACCGAGACCGGGCCCTCGCGCGCGAAGCGGAAGGCGGTTATCTGCTCCGCACGGTTGCGGCGCGACACGTAGAGCGTGAGGCGCTTGCCCCCGGATTCCTGGTACATGAACTGCGCGACCGGGCCGTCCGGGCCGGACAGGAGCCGCCCGCCGAGAAGCTCGTAGCCGTCGGCCGAAAGCACCGGCGCCTTGAGCGGGTGCCCGAGCCGCTTGGAGAGCCACTTCACCAGGTGGTCCTGCTCCTTGGCCTCCACCTCGACCGGGTGGCGCACCTCGGCAGCAAAGACCACGTGCGCGCGCGCTGCGCGGGCGGCCAGCGCGGCCGCGGCGATATTCGGATTCGATGCCGGCGGCGTCTCGCGCAGTATCGCGACACCGAGCCCCACGGCAATACCCGCCATGAAGACGATCGCGATCCGCGCATGGCCGATCCAGCGCGGGCGGCGCAGGTACATGCGCGCAGGGATCGGCTCGGTGAGGACCGGGTCGAAGTGCCGCTTGAGGAGCGCGGCCTGCTCGGCCATCTCGGGATTGTCGCGAGGATCGCTCATTGCACCACCCGGAGCGCGCTGCGCACCTCGCCGTTCATCGCTTTCCTCAGGCGCTCACGCCCGCGGGAAAGCCGCGACATCACCGTGCCCATGGGAATGCCGAGCGCGCGGCTCACGTCCGCGTAGCTCATGTCCTCCAGCGCGATCAGCAGCAGCACCTCGCGCTGCTCGGGCGCGAGCGTGCGCAGCCCGCGCTCCAGGTCGATGATGTCGCTGCCGGTGGCGCCGGGCACGGGTGCGGCGAACGTGTCGTCGATCTCCACGTCCGACGCGATCTTGCGCGACTTCAATTGGTTCACGAATACGTTGTGCATCACCGAGAAAAGCCAGGCCCTGAGGTCTCCCGGGCGCCAGAGGTGGAACTTTCGGACCGCCCTTTCGAGGGTGTCCTGGACCAGGTCGTCGGCCCCGTCGCGATCGCCTACGAGCGCGCGCGCGTAGCGCCGCAGGTTGGGGATGTAGGGAACGATCAAGTCGTAGTCCACTAGTCCATGAACAACCGGGTTACGGGGTTATTCCCCGAGCGCCACGATACCCCGTGGCGAGCGGATATGCGCGACCAGTCCGGGCACCCCGGCGCGCACGTGGACGGGATCTATCACGGCGAGCCCCGCTTCCCTCAGGTTCTGCAACGTGGAATGCGCCTGCGCGTGATGCAGATCCAGGCGATCGAGCCGGCAGCCGCTCTCGGCAAGCGCTTCGGCCGGCTGGCGGCCTTCCCACTGGATCACGGTGGGCGAGATGCCGTCGTGGGCAAGGCTGCCGTCGGCAGGCACGCCGATGCGCCAGCGGTAGTCGCCGCGCGAGAGCGTGAGGATCTCAATGGGCTGGGTCGCCGCCGTCGCCACTGCTGTTGCGATGTCGTCGCTGCGCACCACCCAGTGGAGGAGGAACGGGCCCTTCGCGAGGCGCGCCCGTGTCGCGGCCGCATCGAGCGTGAACCAGCGCGGGCGACCGGGTGGCCGGGCCTCCGGGTCGATCGCGATCACCTCGAGGAAGCGGCCGGGCCCGAGCGACAGCAACCGGTTATGGGTGCCCATGGTGGCGTGCTTGCCGCCGGGCACCATCGTGGCGCCGAGGCGCTCCTCGACGTGACGGACGCCCTCCTCCAGCGTGGCGGCGGCGATGACGAGGTGGTCGAGCGCGAGCATCAAACCGGGGACGTACCCTTATTTCATCAGGTGAATTGAGGGTACGTCCCCGGTCTCGGGTTTCAATCCAGCGTGATGCCTTCGTCGGCCATCACCTTCCGCACCGCGGGGCGGGCCATCACCCGGTCGACCAGCGCCGAGTAGTTCTTCAGCTCGCGCACCGGCATCTTCT
>JBKJTM010000246.1:0-4724 GCA_046590805.1 Usitatibacter sp. | reverse complement strand
CGGGCCGCCACGAGCGGCCCGTTTTTTTGGCGCAGATGAATCGATTCAGGGCGAGCGGTACCCATTTCGGGGTCAGCGCCACGGTGGCCGCGGCGGTCTTCGCGGTGATCGCGCTGGCGTGGTATCCCGGCACGCTGCTGTCGGGTGCGGGAGGGCTCGAGCTGTTCCTCCTGGTGGCCAGCGTCGACGTGACGCTCGGGCCGCTCCTCACCCTGATCGTCTTCGTTCCGGGGAAGAAGGGCCTCGCCTTCGACCTCGCCGTGATCGGCGTGCTCCAGGTGACCGCGCTCGCCTACGGCGTGCACGTTGTGTTCGAGGCGCGGCCCGTGTACATCGTTTTCGTGAAGGACCGATTCGAAGTGGTGAGGGCGAACGAGATCGAGGACGAGGACCTGGCGAAGGGTCCCAGTCCCTTCAACTTGCGCCCGGTGACCGGCCCTCGCATCGCCGGCGCGCGGCTGCCGACGGATCCCGCCGAGGCCCACCGCCTGATGCTCTCCGGCATCGCGGGCAAGGACGTGCAGACATATCCCCAATACCTGTTGCCGTATGCGGAGCTCCAGGCCGAAGCGCTCGCGAAAGCCCTGCCGGTGAAGGAGCTGCGCGCGCTCAATGCGTCGCGCGGTCCCGAGATCGATTCGATCCTCGCGGAGCTGAAGAAAGGCGACGCTGACGTGCGCTTCCTGCCGGTGCGCGCGGGCAAGCGCGATCTTGTGGCACTGTTGGGCGCGCGCGACGGTCGCGTGCTGAAGCTCGTGGCCCTGCGTCCGTGGACATACTGACTGGAGATGCCGGTGCGCAAGAGAGTCGAGCTGGTCCTCATCATCTTCTTCGCCTCGGGCTTCAGCGGCCTCATCTACGAGTCGGTCTGGTCGCACTACGTAAAGCTCTTCCTCGGTCACGCGGCGTACGCGCAGACCCTGGTCCTCACGGTCTTCATCGGCGGCCTGGCCGCCGGCTCCTGGATCTGCGCGCGGATCGCCGAGCGCATCCGCAACCCGCTGCGCGTCTACGCACTGATCGAGGCGGCGATCGGAGCGGTCGCGCTGCTGTTCCACGCCATCTTCGTCGCCGCCACCGACTGGGCTTTCGCGTCGCTCCTGCCCGCCAGCTGCGATCAGGCAAGCACCTTCTGCCTGTCGCAGTGGCTGCTCGCCGCCGGAATGCTGGTGCCGCAATCGATCATGCTCGGCGCGACCTTTCCGCTGGTGAGCTCCGCGGTGCTGCGTTGGTCGGCGGATCATCCCGGCAACGACATCGCTTCGCTCTATTTCCTCAACAGCCTCGGCGCCGTGCTGGGCGTGCTCGCGTCGTCATTCATCCTGATTCCATCGGTCGGGCTTCCCGGCACGCTCCTCACCGCCGGCTTGATCAACATCGCGATCGCGCTCGCCGCCTACGCGCTTTCGCGCCGGGCGCCCGGCGCGCTCGCGATCGCGCGCTTCGAGCCCCCGGCGGGCGTGGAGGCGCGTACCGAGCGCACCCTCATCCTCACGCTGCTCGCCACGGCGCTCTTGACCGGGCTGTCGTCCTTCATCTACGAGATCGCCTGGATCCGCATGCTGAGCCTGGTGCTCGGCGCGTCCACGCACTCGTTCGAGCTGATGCTCGCGAGCTTCATCCTCGGCCTGGCATTGGGCGGCATGTGGGTCCGGCACCGCGTCGACCACTCGGCCGATCCGGTGCGCATGCTCGCCTACGTGCAACTGGCGATGGGGTTGGCCGCCGCGGCGACGATACCGATCTACAACGGCGCATTCGACTTCATGGCGTGGATGCTTTCGTCGGTGTCGCGAAACCCGGCCGGGTTCGTGCTCTTCAACCTCGCCTCGACCTTCATCGCGATGCTGGTGATGCTGCCCGCGACGTTCTGCGCCGGCATGACGTTGCCGCTCATCACCTACCGGCTGCTGCGTTCCTCGGCAGGGGAGAAGTCGCTCGGAATGGTGTATGCCGCCAACACCTTCGGCGCCATCATCGGCGTGGCCCTGGCGGTGCACCTGCTGCTTCCGGTGCTCGGCCTGCGCGGCGCGGTGATCGCGGGCTGCGTGGTGGACGTGGCGCTGGGGGTCTTCCTGCTGGCGGCGTGGCGCCGCAAGGAGGATGCGAGGCGAGTCTTTCCCCGGGCCGCGATCGTGGCAGTCGCGGGCCTCGCCGTGCTGGTGATCTCCTTCGACATCGACCCGCGCCGCAGCGCCTCCGGGGTCTTCCGCACCGGCGTGGCCAAGGTCGGCGCCGCCGACGAGGTCCTCTACCATCGCGACGGCAAGACGGCGACGGTCGACGTGCTCCAGTCGCGCGGCGGCCTGCGCTCGATCCGCACCAACGGCAAGCCCGACGCGGCGATCTCGATGAACCAGAGCGCCCCCGCGAGCGCGGACGAGTACACCATGGCCCTGCTGGCGCTGCTCCCGCTCGGCCACCGTCCCGATGCCGCGACCGCCGCCGTGATCGGGTTCGGCTCCGGGATGTCCACCGCGGTCCTGCTTTCGTCGCCGAACCTGAAGCGCGTCGACACCATCGAGATCGAGCCCGCGATGGTGGAAGGCGCGAACCATTTCCGCCCGGTCGTCGAGGCCGCGTACAGCGATCCGCGCAGCCACATCGTCATCGATGACGCCAAGTCCTACTTCGCGCGCGGCCGCAACCGCTACGACATCGTCATCTCGGAGCCCTCCAATCCCTGGGTGAGCGGCGTGGCCACCCTGTTCAGCGAGGAGTTCTACCGCCGCCTCTCGGTCTACATGAACGAGGGCGGCGTGCTCGCGCAATGGCTGCATACCTACGAGATGGATGCGACCACGCTCGCCTCGATTCTCGCGGCGGTGTCGCGCACGTTTCCCGAGTACGTGATCTATTCGTCGGTCGACTCCGACATCATCCTCATCGCCCGCAAGGGCGGCCCCCCCGGAACTTTCCAGGATGGCGTGCTCGAATTCCCCGCCGCGCAGCCGGTGCTCGAACGCCTCAAGCTGAAGGATGCACGCCTGATCCATCGCCGCGTCATTGCGGGATCGCGCACCCTGAAGCCGATGTTCGCCACCTACGGCATCGCCGCTAACTCGGATTACTTCCCCATCGTCGAGCAGCGCGCATCGGTCACGCGCTTCACCCACGAGCGCGTCGCCGAGCTGAGCGAGCTGCAGGCTTCTTCGGTCGCGCTCCTCGAGATGATCGACGGGGGCACGCGTCCGGCCAACTCGGCCACCGTCGCCCTCACGGGAACGCAGGGCGACATCGCGACCAAGAGCGCATGGAGCATCCAGCGCGTGCTGGCGGGCGGCATCGTCGAAGGGGTCGGCGAGCCGATCAGCGGCGGCGGCGAGATGGCCGCGCAGATGGTGCGCTACTGGATGAGCGATTGCCGTTCGGGACTCACCTTCGCGCAGATCGGGCCGTCGCTGATCGCGGCGGCCGATGCGACCACGCCATACCTTCCGGCCGCCACGGCGGCCGCGATGTGGCGGCGGGTCGGCGAGAGCCCCTGCGCGCGCGCCCTCGACGAGAAGCAGCGCGGCCAGCTCGACCTGATCGGCGCAGTGGCGGGCCGCGACCCGGTGGCGATGATCAAGTTCTCGCTGCCGATCCTGGACGAATCCGTCGGCAGGAAGGGCGAGATGTCGGAGCTGGCGCTCCTCGCCGCGACGACGGCGTTCGCGTGCCTGGGACGTCCCGCCGATGCGCGCGTGCTGCTGGACCGCGCTTCGCGGGATTGGGTGCGATCCGACATGCGCAAGTCGGACCTTCGTTACCTGAGGGCAGTGACCGACCCGAAATACCCGGAAGCTTCCGGCGGCTGCGTCAGCCCGGCCGCCAGGGCGCCGGGAGCACCCGCAGCCCGTTAGAGAGGTAGGTCAGGAAGAACTCGAGGTCGTTCAGCTCCTCGGAGCCGGGCGCGAACGGCGCCGCGCCCATGAGCTCCAGGCACTGCCGCATGCGCGCGTGCAGTGTCACCGCGGCGCCGCCCCGGATCACCGGGAAATGGGTGGCTTGCCCGATCGGCGGCGAAAGCGGCGCGTCGACATAGCGCTTGCCCGCGCCTTGCAAATGGCACGACGCGCAGGCGAAGTTGCGCTGCCCCATGCGCGTGAAATAGAGCCGGCTACCCTGCTCGAAGCGCTCCTCGGCGTTCGCCGGCATGCGCACCGCGACCTTCTGGCCGCTGGCGAGGGAGCGCACGTATGCGGCGATGCTGCCGATCCGGGGTTCGCCCGGTTCGAGCAGCGGCTCGTTGTGGGTCTTCAGGCACTGGTTCAACGCCATCTCGAGCGTGATCACGCGCTTCAAGCGCGGATCGTACTGCGGATAGGTCGCGGCGACGCGCCGGCCGCCATTGGGGAAGCACGTGGCGAGCGAGCGGCCGTTCTTGAACTTGAGCTCCCAGAGCTTCTTGCCGGCTTCGACCACCGGCGCGGCCGCGGCCGCCTCCGCCTCGACGCGGGCACGCAACTCGCTGTCGAAGGCGGCCGAGCCCAGCGGATAGTCGGCGGCGGCAACGGTGGGAAGCTGCTGCGCGAGTCGCGCGGCGATCTCCTTGCGGGTCCCCTCGGCCGCGGCGAGCGCCGTGACCGCGGCGAAGGCGGCCGCGAACGCGACGATGCGTAGCGGCTCAGGGAAGCGCATGGAGGTAGTCCACCAGTTGCTCGATCTCCGAGACCTCCAGGATGCGGTGGCGTCCGAAAGGAGGCATCAGGGTGTCGGCGTTGGCAGCGGCCGGATCGACG
>JBKJTM010000519.1:0-4721 GCA_046590805.1 Usitatibacter sp. | reverse complement strand
CTTTTTCGCCTTGAGGAAGAGCTCCTCGTATGCCTTCTCCCACTTCTGGTAGTCGTCGAGCGCCACGCGGGCGTCGACGAACTTCATCGGGATCTTGTTGAGCGGGGTATCGACCTTTTTGTTGGTGGGGACGAAATCGCGGCCTGCGAGGATCTTCTGCCCCTCAGGGCTGATCTCGTAATCGAAGAACAGCACCGCCGAATGCGGATTGGGCGCCTTGCGCGCGACCCCGACTCCGTTGGGACGCGCGATGGCCGGACCGATGTGGAACCAGTCGATCGGGGCGCCCTTCTGCTTGAACTGCTCGGCCTTGTAGTTGTAGACGGTGAGCGCGAGCGGGATCTCCCCGGAGACCACCAGCTGGGTGAGGAGCGTGTGGCCCTTGCGCACCGAGACGCCGTTCACGCTCACGATGTCGCGGAACAGCTTGGCGGCCTTGGCCTCGCCCATCTCGGCGTATTGGCCTGCCAGCCAATCCGCGTCCTCCTGCTCGATGCCGAGCTTGCCCTTCCACTTGGGATTCGCGAGCTCCTCCCAGGTCTTGGGCACCTCCTCCTTCTTCACCAGGTTGGTGTTGTACGCCTGGACGAAGACGTTCAGGCGCGTGCCGACCCACTCGCCGTGCGGGCGGATCGCCTGCTCGATCAGGTCCTTCAGGTGCGGCGACTTCACCGCCTGCAGCACCTTCTCGCGATGCATCGATTCCAGCTCCGGCCCGTTGGTCTCGACGATGTCCATGGCCGCGCGGCCCGCCCTCGCCTCCTGCACGGCGCGCTGCAACACCTTCTCGCTGGAGGAGCGCCACACGTTCACCTTGATGCCGTACTTCTGCTCGAACGCCTTCACCAGCGCACCCATGTCGTCGGTCTGCGCGGAGGTGTAAATGCTGAGCTCGCCTTCCTTCTTGGCGCCCTCGATGAGCTTCTGCATGCGGTCCGCCCCGGCGTAGCCGGCGACGTCAGCCGGTGTGGCGTTGGGCTTGACCTGCGCTGCCACCGGTAGTGACAGCGCCAGTGCCGCCATCACTGCGATCGACTTGCGTTTCGCGCCGTTGAGCGGCGGGTATCCGTCCGCTCCGACGGCCGCCCCGATGTGCGTTTTCATTCGGCCTCCTTTTCAATTTTCTTCCCCTTGAGGAAGAGCTCTGACCACAGTTTCTCCCATTTGTCGTTCTCGTCGAGGGTGATGACGGGATCGATCATCTGGAACGGGAACTTGTTCAGGTGCGTATCCACGGCGAGGCTCGCGGGGACGCGGTTCCTCTCCTTGAGGATCGTCTGGCCTTCTCTGGACAGCATGAAGTCCACGAACATCATCGCCGCGTGCGGGTGCGGTGCCCGCTTTGCCACGCCGATCGAGTTGGGCCGGCCGAAGGTGGGCTGGATCGGCTTCCACTTGACTGGTGCGCCCTTCGCCACCAGCCGCTCGACGTTGTGGTTGTAGAGCGTGGCGGCGAGAGGGATTTCGCCGCCCGCCACGAGCTCCGCCATCAGCGTGTGGCCGGTGCGGATCTGCGGCTTGTTTTCGGCCATCTTGCGGAACATCGCCAGGCCCTTCTCCTCCCCCATCGCCTTCACGATCGCGCCGAACCAGTCGACGTCGCTGCCTTCTATCCCAACGCGCCCGACCCACCGTGGGTGCACAAGGTCCTCGTAGGAATTGGGCACTTCCTCCGGCTTCACCAGGTTGGTGTTGTAGCCGATGGTGAAGAAGTTGAAGCGGTCGGCGACGTAATGCCGGTGCTTGGGAAAGCCCGCCGCCGGCAGGTCCTTGAAGTGCGGGCTGTAGAACTCCTCCAGCAGGTTTTCCCGGTAGCACGCCTCCATCTCGGGACCGTTGGTCTCGAGGATGTCGCAGGTAAAGCGCCCCGCGCGCGCCTCGGTGATCGAGCGCTGCAGCACCTTCTCGCTGGAGGCGCGCCACAGCTGGGTCTTGAGGCCGGTCTTCTTCTCGAACGCTTCGGTGATCGGCACCGAATCCTTGAGGTTGAGCGAGGTGTAGATCACCACCTCGCGCTGCTTGCGCGCTTCCGCGAGCAGCGCCGCGTCGCGGTCGGCGCCCTGGTACATGTAGAGCGCGCGATGGGGGGATGGGGCGGCGGGTCGCTGCGCGCGCCCGACCATGGGCGATGCCAGCGCGGCGAGCGCGGCAATGTTGAATGCCCTGCGTCCGGGGCGGTGACCGGAACCGGGGGGATGGTCCATGGCAACTCCTCTCTGTCTGTCTATCGCCTGCAGCCCCTCTTGCGGGGGCCTTGAAAAAAAGACGGGCGCCCAAGCGCCCGCCGAGTCGGCCTACACACTCCCGCGGCCGCCCTCACGGGCCGCCGGCCCTAGAACGACGTATGGATGCCCAGACCGATCTGCTTCACGTCCTCGCCGGGGCTGACATCGTCATCGGCGGTCGGGTTGAACGCGGCGGAATGGCCGTTGCGGACCTGGCTGTACATGAGGAACAGATAGGTGCGGCGGCTGAAGTGATACGCCAGGCCCGCGGAGATCTGCGTGCCCTCGAGCCCGTCGGTGTTACAGACCGCGTTCGCACGTTTGCAGGTGCCCTTCTCGGCCTTCACGTAGTGGAACGCGGTGCGCCACTTGGGATTGATGCGCCAGTCCCAGATGAACATCCAGGCGGTGTTCTTGTATTCCTGGATCCGGCCGGTGACGGTCGCGTTTTCCTTGTATCGCTTCCAGTTGTGATCGACCTCGAACTGATGGCTGCCGAACTTGGCCTTCAATGCGACTGCGGTGGCCTCGTCCTTGGAGCGCACCGACTGGTCGGCGTTGTTGCGCATGGCGGCGGGGACGTTGAGCGAGATGCCGAAGAGGTCCCAATGCGTTTCGTGGCCCAGCAGCACCGAGAAGTTGCCGAATTCCGCCGAGCCTCCGAAGGACCAGACGTGCGGGTGCCGCGTGCGGGTGTCGTTCTCGTTGGTCGAGTACTGGCCCTTGAACTCCATCGGCCCGAAGCGGGGCGACTCGTACTGGAGCGCGTTCACCCGGCGCTCGTGGAAGCGCGCCGCGTTGTTCTGCGTTCCCATGCCGATGTGCCGGTAGAGGGTGCTCGTCGAAGTGAAGTTGCCGCTGGAGACGCCCAGGAACGAGACATCGTCGCCGTACTCCTTGAACGGCGTATCCATCCGGCCGAGCTTCACCGTGCCCCAGCCGCCGGCGAGGCCGACGAACGAGTCGCGCGTCGCGAACGGCGTCGGGCTCTGGTCGACGAGGAACTGGGTCTCGAGCTGGAAGATCGCCTTCAGGCCGGGCGCGAGCTTCTCGTGCCCGCGGATACCGAAGCGCGAGTTGCTCGATTCGATCATGTTGCGCCGCTCCACCTGGTTCTGCCCGGTGGCGGGAAGGCAGATGGTGCAGGTCGCCGAGCCTGCCGACGTGGCCCCACTGCCGCTCGGACTATAGAGCTCGGGGTAGACCTTGCCATACAACTCGACGACGGAATCGGGCTCGGCCTTCTCACCCTTCCCGCCGCCCTTCTGTGCGTAGGCGGCATACGGGACCATCAGTGCCGCGCCCAACGCCAGGACCAGTGCTTTCTTCTGCATTCTCCGTCCCCTCCGTTTTACCGCTGTTTTATCGTGTGTTCCTGGATGCGGAACGACTGTCTTTTAAATGGAACGAGCTGCGCCTAGCGTAGATACACCCCCAACCCGCGTCAAGGGAAATGCCGAAAACCGTACCAAAAAAACAACGGTTTTCCGCTATGACGAACGCCCCCGTCACGCGGCCCGCGAAACCTTCGGTGGGAGCTCCGCCAGTTCGGCCCGGTAGGCCTCCTCCATGCGCGATTTCAGACCGTGCTTCGCGAGCGCCTCGGCGAACCATTGGCGCACCTGCGCCGACTCGTCGGCGTAGTCGATCTGGTCGCCGCCCAGCCGCTTGCTGATCCACGCCTTGGGTACCCCCTGGGCGTTGCGGATCGCAACACCCTCCTGCTTGAACGCGAGGTAGCGCGCCGGGGTGGTTCCGGTGTTGAAGTGCTGGTGGAACGACATGTTCGGCGGCACGATGAGCGTGCCCTCGCGCCACTCGTAGCGCCGCGGCTCCTCGCCCTCGGGCCACATCAGGCTGAAGCCTTCGCCGCTCATCACGATCACGTAGGCGCCCGGCCCGTGCGCATGGGCCTTCTTGTACGTCCCCACGGGAAACTGGGAGATGTGGCTGTTCATCGAGCCCTTGGCCATGTTGAAGCGGATGTGCCCGCCCCCCGCGCCGCGCTCCTTGGCCGCGATCAGCGGCAGGTTGATGGCGTCGGCCACGAAGTTGGTGTCGAGGAGGAGCCCCTTCTGCTCGCCCTTGTTGGCGAAGTAGTCGGGCTCGCCGCCGAAGCGGTCGCGGAAGTCGTAGGGCGTCTTGAAGACGAAATCCAGGTCGCCGAACGCGTTGATGATCGCCGGCGCGTTGGTGACCGACACGAAGCGGGCCGGATCCTTGCCCGAGGCATTGAAGTGCTGGTGCGAGGCGTTCAGCGGGATGGCGAAGATCGCACCCGCCTTCCACTCGAAGGTCACCTTCGCGCCCGAGTCGTTCCATACGGTCGTGGAGCCGCGCCCGTCGAGGACGTAGATCATCTCCTCGAAGAGCTGGCGGCGGGGCTCGAGCTGCTTGCCGGGAGGGATCTCGCACACGTAGGCGTCGTTGGAGGTGCGCGAGGCGTCATGGTTGAGGAATACGCCTTTGCCGCCGCGCGCCGCCCAGGGCTACAGC
>JBKJTM010000275.1:0-5446 GCA_046590805.1 Usitatibacter sp. | reverse complement strand
AAATTATGCGGGGCAGGGGGATGACGGCCCGTTGCGTGTGCCGTTATCCGGAGGTGCGTGTGCACGATGCCCCAGAGGAGAAACAAACATGACCCCGAAGATCATCGCAGCCATCCTCGCCGCCGTGGCCCTGCCGGCCATGGCGCAGACCGCCGCGCCGCGGGTGGACCCGCGTCCCGCGGCCCCGGTGCAGGTGAAGCAGGACAAGGCGCGGGCCGATAGCCCGGCCTCGGTCCGGGAGCGCGCCAAGGCCGCCAAGGCGCAGAAGAAGAAGGACCGCCAGCTCGCCCGGCAGAAACCGGAGTTGCAGAAGAAGGCGCCCGCCAGCTGACCGCCCGCGCGAGAGAGAGCCTTGCCAGACGACCTCGCGGGGCGCGGGCCCGCGGGGAAGTCGGTTTTGCTAAGCTAGGGGCTCCCCTCGGAGTCCCCCATGTTCGCCCTCCAACGCCCGCCTTCCAGCTCGAAGGCCGAGCTCCATTCCGCGCTCGGCGAACAAGCGCGCGCCCTCCTCCGGGGCGAGCGCGACCTGACAGCCAACGCCGCGAATCTCGCCTCTCTCATCTTCCACACGCTGCCGGAGCTCAACTGGGCGGGCTTCTATTGGCTGAAGGGCGGCGAGCTCGTCCTCGGCCCCTTCCAGGGCAAGCCTGCCTGTGTGCGCATCGGACTCGGCAAGGGCGTATGCGGCACCGCGGCCCAGGCGCGGCGCAGCATCGTGGTGCCGGACGTGCACGCGTTCCCGGGCCACATCGCGTGCGACTCGGTTTCGCGAAGCGAGGTGGTGGTGCCGGTGATGGCCGCCGCGCGGGTCGTGGGGGTGCTGGACCTCGATAGCCCGGTCCCCGCGCGCTTCGACGACCAGGACGCGCGCGCTCTCGAAGCGCTGGTGGCCATTTTCGTCGCCGCCACCGACATGGGGCCTTAGCCGTGTCCTATATCGACGACAGCCTGATCGAGGGCGAGAAGCTCCTGCACCGCGCGCGCATCTCGTGGTGGTCGCAGTTCGGCATGATCGTCCTGGGACTCGTGCTGCTGATCGTGGTGGTCGGCCTCCTCTTCCTCGTGGCCGCGTACATCAAGGTGCGCTCCACGGAAATCGCGATCACCAACCGCCGCGTGATCGCCAAGACCGGGTTCATCAAGCGCAGCACGGTCGAGATCAACCTCGAGAAAGTCGAGGCGCTGCGGGTCGAGCAGACGTTCCTCGGCCGCATGCTCAACTACGGGACGATCTTCATTTCCGGGGCAGGCACCTCGGTTGCTCCGATCCACGACATCGCCGATCCGTTGGTTTTCCGCCGCAAGTTCATGGAAGCTACGAATCGGTCCATCGCCATGCCGCGCGGCATGGCCTGACTGGACCGATTGTGATGGCCTGAAGGCCGGACTCGAAGAAAATCCCTTGTTACGCTCGCTGCTTGTCGACTTCAACTCCTACTTCGCCTCGGTCGAGCAGCAGGCGGAGCCACGGCTGCGCGGCAAGCCGATCGGCGTGGTGCCGATGCTGGCGGATACCACGGTGTGCATCGCCGCCAGCATCGAGGCCAAGACCTTCGGGGTGAAGACCGGAACCAAGGTCGCCGAGGCGCGGCGCCTCTGCCCGGAGATCGAGTTCGTGGTCGCGCGCCACGAGCTCTACATCGACTACCACCATCGCGCGGTGGCACTGGTCGATACGTTCGTGCCGGTGCGCAAGGTGCTCTCGATCGACGAGATGGACTGCGAGCTCACCGGGCGCTGGCGCGAGCCCGAGCGGGCGCTGGACATCGCGCGGCGCGTCAAGGCGGGGCTCAGTTCGCGGATCGGCGAATGCCTGCGGACCTCGATCGGCATCGGCCCCAATAGCTTCATCGCCAAGACCGCCTCAGACCTGATGAAGCCCGACGGGCTGGTGATGATCCAGAAGTCGGAGCTGCCCGACCGCCTCTTCAAGCTGGGCGTGCGCGAGCTCTCCGGCATCGGCAAGCAGATGGAGAAGCGCCTCGCCGCCCACGGCATCCACACGGTGCGCGACCTTTGCGAACGCTCCCGGGACGAGCTGCGCTCGATCTGGGGCGGCATCGGCGGCGAGATCATGCACGATCGCCTGCGCGGCGAGGAGCAGCATGAGACCGAGGGCGATACCCACTCCATCTCGCATTCGAGCGTGCTGGGCCCGGAGCGGCGCAATCCCGAGCTGGCGTTCGCGGTGATGAACCGCCTGGTGCAGAAAGCCGCGATGCGGCTACGCAAGGCGGGCTACTACGCCGCGCGCATCTCGATCGGCCTCAAGTACCTCGACGGCTCGCGCTGGGATTCCGAGATGCGGCTGGTCGACACCCAGGACACGGTCACCTTCCTGCAGGCGCTCGACAAGATGTGGTCGAAGCGCCCGCAGGACCGCCGCACCATCCTGCAGGTCGGCATGGCCTACTCGGAGCTGGTTGCCGAGGAAAAGCGCACCGGGACCCTGTTCGCCTCGGAGGCCAGGTCGAAGAGCCTCTACTCCACGTTGGACAGCCTCAACGCGCGCTTCGGCAAGCAGGCGGTGTATTTCGCGAGCGCCCACAAGGCGCGGGACCGCGGCGGGCTGCACATCGCCTTCAACCACATCCCCGACCCGAAGACCGACAAATGAAGGACAAGGTGGTGGTGATCACCGGAGCGTCGAAAGGCATCGGCGCGGAGTTGGCGCGCCAGCTCGCCGCGAAAGGCGCGCGACTGGTGCTTGCGGCGCGAAGCATGAAGGAGCTCGAGGCGGTGGCCGTGGAGTGCCGCGCCGCGGGCGCGCAGGTGCTCACCGTGAAGGCCGACGTGGCGGTCGAGCGCGACTGCCAGGCGGTGATGTCCGGTGCGGCGCTCGCCTACGGCGGCATCGACGTGCTGGTGAACAACGCCGGCATGACGATGTGGGCGCGCTTCGAGGATATCGGGGACCTCTCGATCCTCGAGCGGATCATGCACGTGAACTACATGGGCGCGGTGTACTGCACGCGGCATGCCCTTCCCTACCTGCGCGCCTCGAAGGGCGTGCTGGTCGGCATCTCCAGCCTCGCCGGGCGCACCGGCGTGCCGACCCGGACGGGCTATAGCGCCTCCAAGCACGCGATGACCGGCTTCTTCGACTCGCTTCGAATCGAGCTTGCCGATTCCGGGGTGGCGGTCACCATGATCTACCCGGGATTCGTCGCCACCGGCATCCGCGAGAACGCCACCGGTCCGGACGGCAAGCCGATCCTGGTGAGTCCCGTGAAAGAGCGCGAGGTGATGGGCGTCGACGAATGCGCGCGCCTCGTCGTGGACGCCATCGAGCGGCGCAGGCGCGAAGTGGTGATGACCGCGCGGGGTAAAATAGGCCTTTGGCTCAAGCTCGTCGCCCCGGGGCTCATCGACCGGATCGCGCGGCGGGCGATCGAACGCGGACGCTGATGGAATTCACGGTCTGGATCACCTACGTGCTGGCGTCGATCATCCTGTGCGTCTCGCCGGGCCCCGGCGTCTTCTCCAGCATCTCGAGCGGCCTTCACCACGGCTTCCGCCTGGGCATCTGGAACGCGGTGGGCATGCAGGCGGCGAGCCTGATCGTGGTGATCGTGGTCTCGGTGGGGCTCGGCAGCCTGCTGATCGCCTCGGAAACGCTCTTCAACGTGATGAAGTGGCTGGGCGTGGCCTACCTGGTCTACCTCGGCATCGTGACCTGGCGTGCGCCGGCGCGCGGTTTCGTCGATCCGGGTGGCGAGACGCGCAAGACCGCGCACGACATCTTCATGCGCGGCTTCTTCGTCAACATCACCAACCCCAAGGGCATCATCTTCTTCGCCGCGGTCCTGCCGCAGTTCATCGACGTGGCGCGGCCCCAGGCCGCCCAATACGCCATCCTCGCCGTGACCACGTTCGCAGTGGACCTGGTGGCGATGGCCTGCTACACCGCGCTCGCGGCGCGCGTCCTGCGGGTGATGCGCGATCCGAGCAAGCTGCGCTGGGTGAATCGCGGCCTCGGCGGCGCGTTCGTCGCCGCGGGCCTCGCGCTCGCAACCTTCCGGCGCACCGGCTCTGCCGCCGCCGCGCTCTAGCTTTCCCTTCAACAACCAGGAGACAAGACATGACGATCAAAGTCGGCGACCGCCTTCCCGAAGGCACCGTGCAGGAGTTCATCGAGGTCGAGGGCAACGGCTGCAGCGTGGGCCCCAACACCTTCAAGGTCGAGGACCAGGTGAAGGGCAAGAAGATCGCGATCTTCGGCCTGCCCGGCGCCTTTACCCCCACCTGCTCCGCGAAGCACGTGCCGAGCTACCTCGACAACCTCGACAAGCTGAAGGCCAAGGGCGTGGACGAGGTGTGGTGCTTCGCGGTGAACGACCCGTTCGTGATGGGCGCCTGGGCGCGCGACCAGAAGGCGGCCGGCAGGATCCGCTTCATGGGCGACGGCAGCGCGCAGTACACGCAGCAGCTGGGTCTCGGCCTCGACCTCAACGCGCGCGGCATGGGCATGCGCTGCCAGCGCTTCTCGATGCTGGTGGAAGACGGCGTCGTGAAGACACTCAACATCGAAGGTCCCGGCAAGTTCGAAGTGTCCGACGGCGACACGATGCTGAAGCAACTGGGCTGATCCGGTTGCATCGTCCAATGACAACGGCGGCCCGCGAGGCCGCCGTTGTCATCAAGGATGCAACAACCCGTTGGCGTCGCCTAGAAATAGACCTTGCGGATCGTCCCCACGTCGCGCGACAACGGCTCCGGGCACTTGAATACGAGCAAGTCGCGATACCAGAGCGGCTGCGTTTCGCGTGGCACTACGCGATTGCAAGCCTGCACGAGCGCGATCCGCTGGCGCCCGTCCTTGGAGAATGCCGACAGATCGCCGCTGCTGGGCGGCAGTTTGTCGTGCACTACCCGGAGGATACTGCGGCAGTCGCCGCGCTTGAGTCGCGGACTCCGTATGTCGAGGCGGGTTGTCTCCGACAATCGACTGCAAGGCGGTCCGCAAATATTGCCTGCGTCGCCCATGTCTATATTGCCTGCGTCGCCCATGTCGATTGTAGGCGAGGCTTCAGCCTCGCAGGTTCAACGCGGCAGTATCCAAGCGAGGCTGAAGACTCGCCTACGCGCCGCTTTTGCAACATCGGCCTAAGGCCGCTTGATCCGCCCGACGATGCCGTCGAGCTGGTCGAGGCTTGCGTAATCGATGACGAGCCGCCCCGCACCCTTGCGTCCCGGCTCGATCTTCACCGAAGCACCAAGCGACTCCGCCAGTTCCGTGGCGAGGCGCGCCGTATCGGGGTCGGCGGTCGCGCTGCCGCCGCGCCGCGCCGCGCGCTTGGCAGGATTGAGCAGCGTGAACACCAGCCTTTCGGTTTCGCGCACCGACAGGTGCCCGTTGACCACGCGCGCACCCGTCATCACCTGTTGCGGCGCGGGCAGCGCGAGCAGCGCGCGCGCATGGCCCATTTCCAGCGCACCCTGCATC
>JBKJTM010000204.1:0-7495 GCA_046590805.1 Usitatibacter sp. | reverse complement strand
AAGATGCAGGTCACGCGCTTGGCGTTGCCGGCCGGGTCGTAGAGCAGCGTGTTGCCGCGATGCGGGCAGATGTTGTAGAAGGCGCGCACCTTGTTGTCGTCGCCGCGCACCATGATGAGCGGCACGCCCGCCGGGTGCGTGAACAACCGGTAGTCGAACGCGGCGGGAATCTCGGACTCGTGGCAGCCGATGATCCACGCGGGGCGGAAGAGCTTTTCCTTCTCCTCCTCGAAGATCGTCTGGTCGGAATAGATGCCCGCGTCGACGTAGTGCGTCGTCGGGAACTTCGGCCGGGCCTGCCACTGCTCTGCGTTCTTGCTCATGGCTTTGCTTCTCCTTACTTGCAGTCGTTCATGCACCGCACCGCTTTGGAATCGGGGCGGTCGTCGACGACAAAGGCATTGCGGTTGGGCATCTGCACCTTGACCAGCGTGTCGGGGCCCATGGCCGCGTCCGCGGGAATCAACCCGTTCAGGTGCAGGATGTACGCCGACACCGCGTATACCTCGTCGTTGCTGAGGCTCTGCGGACGATCCATCGGCATCGCGCGCCGCACGTAGTCGAACAGGACCGGCGCATAGGGATACATGCTGCCGGGCGTGAGCACGCGCGGGGTCTGGGTCATCGAGCCGATGCCGCCCACCATCGCGCCGAACACCGGACCGCCCTTCGCCTCCGGGCCATGGCACGACGCGCACTTGCCGTCGTACACCGATTTGCCCGCAGCCACCGTACCGCGCCCGGGCGGCAGTCCCAGCCCGTCGGGCGTGCGCACGTCGATGTTGATCGCGGCCAGATCGGCCTCGCTCACCGGCTGGCCGAAGCGTGGCCGGTCCGGCAGCGGCTGCACCCAATGCAGCGCCGTCTTGCCGAGCGGGATGCCCTCCGCGGTCTTGGCCATCATCGGGCCCGCCTCCATCGTCGCCGTATGCGTGGCACATGCCGCGAGGCCCAGTGCCGCCGCCGCGGCGGCGATCGCGTTCCTACGCTTGGCCGATGACATTGCGCACCTCCCCATTTGCGGCGACCGCCCAGGGCTGGATCGCGTTGTGGTGCTGCACGAAGCCGACGATCGCGCGCGTCTTGCTCAAATCCGCCACGGTCGGCTGCACGTAACCGGTGCTGTCCACCGCGCGGCTCATCAGGATCGCGGGCCCACCGTTCCAGTTCCAGCCGACCTTGAAGCGCGTGAGGCTCTTGTCCATGATCGGCTCCTCGAGCACCGCCTCTCGCCAGCTCTTGCCGCCGTCGAAGGAGACGTCGACCGCGCGTACCTTGCCGGCACCCGACCACGCGAACCCGGAGACTTCGTAGAAGCCGGGCTTGCCGAGCTTCTGCCCGCCGGACGGCGACGTGATCACCGACTTGCACTCCATCACCATGCTGAACTGGCGCCACTTTCCGTCCGGCATGGGATCGGTATAGCGCGCCGTCTCGCTGCGCAGATGCCACGGCTTCTCGCCGACCTTGATGCGCCGCAGCCACTTCACGCTGACGTTACCCTCCCAGCCGGGCACCACCGCCCGCACCGGGTAGCCGTTCTCCGGCCGCAGCGCCTCGCCGTTCATGGCGTACGCGATGATCAGGTCGTCCATGACCTTCTCCATCGGGATCGAGCGCGCGTGCGCGGCGCCGTCGCCGCCCTCGAACAGCGCCCATTTGCCTTTCGGATCGATGCCGGCCTCATCGAGCAGGATCGAGGCGGGCACGCCGGTCCACAGGACACCCGAGAGCAGGCCGTGCGTCTGCTGCACGGTGACCGATACGGGCTTGAGCCAGTCCGTGAGGCCGTTGCCCGAGCACTCGTGGAAGTGGAAGCGCGACACCGACGGATAGCGATGCAGGTCTTCCATCGAGAAGCTGAGCGGCTGCTTCACGAGCCCGTGCACCACCAGCTTGTGGGTGCGCGGATCGATGTCCGGCGTGCCTGCATGGTGCCGCTCGAACACCAGGCCATTGGGCGTGATGACGCCCGGCTGGTGCTGCAGCGGCGTCATGCTCCAGTCCGAGAAATTCTGGCGGTTCTTCAACACGTCGGAGCGGTTGCGGCGCACGTGTTCCTCGAATTTCGAAGGCATGCCGTACGCCTTCTCATCGATGGCGCGTCCCAGCTCGCGATTGGATTCGGACACCGGCAGCGGTGCAGCGACCGCGGCACCGGTCGCCGCGAGCGTGCCGCCGCCGGCAAGGGCCGCGGTCCGGCGGAGAAAGTCTCGACGCTTGCGCATCGCGAGGCCGTCGGGTTGCGCCTCGGGTTCCTGCATTGGGGAGCGGTGCCGCGTTGCATCGATCGGACTTGCCATATCGCCTCCTGCGTTGGAATACGTTGGCTACCTCTGCGTGCAGTGTATGCGCGCCCTCGCTGCAATGGGAAGCATGCTGCGCGGATTCACCTGCGTTGCGGCCGGCACGGTGTTTCGTTTCGAAAAGCCACGCTTCGCGCACCGCCAAAATGAAACGTGCTGCACAGCAGCAAGAGGCGCGCTCACGCCGTGCCGCGGTACCCTTCGGGCGATGGGAAAGCTGGCGGAACGGTTCGGCGACGCCGCGCGATCGGGCGTCTATCGCGTGTTCGATGCGCACATTCCACGCATGGCGGCGAGGGAAGCGGATGCCGTGCTGATCGAAGTCGGCGTGGCGGCACTCTCGGATGGCGCGTGGACGCTCGTGGAGCGAGCGATGCGCGAGCCGGGGAAGGCAGCGTGCATCTTGCTGGTGCAAGATGCCGCGGCGCTCGCCCACGCACCGCACTTCGCGGTGATGCAGGCGTTGCAGGCGGCAGCCAAGTCAGCGCGCGATGCGGATCGGCCATTCTTCGCGGTGCTGGTCGACCCGGACGCGAGCCTCTCGCTGCCGCCTCTCTACCACGAGCGCGGCTGAGGCGAGGCGGCCGCGAGCCGCAATTGCGTTTCATCACGGGCTCCACTGGGCTTCTATGCCAGCAGGATGCCGGTCGCGACGACCATCATGAACAGCAGGGTGAATTGCCGGAACCGGGCGTCGTTCAGGCGCGCGAAGATGCGCATGCCGAGGACCATGGCGAGGAAGTAGCCCGGTGTGAGCCAGGCGGCGAGCCACAGCTCGCGCGTGCCGAGCACTCCGGCCACCCAGAGCGAAGTGATTCCGGCGAGCGAGATGGCGCCGAGGAAATACGTAAGGTTCGCACGTGTGGTCTCGATGGGATCGGGCCCGGCCAGCAGGTACAGGATCACGGGTGGGCCGCCGAGGGTCGTGGCGCCCAGCATGGTTCCCGAGACGGCGCCGAGACCCAGCCCGGTGGCGAGCCGCTGGCGGCCCGCGTAGCGCCAGCCGCGCAGCATCATGAGCGCGAACACGATCACCACGGCGGCGATCACGCGTCGCATGAGCAATGGATCGGCGCTCACCAGCATCCAGGTTCCGAGTGGCATCGTCACGCACGCCATGGCCACGATCGGGCCGATCACCCGCCAGCGAACCAGGTGGCGCAGCTGCACCAGCATCGGCGCCGCGGCGAAGCACTCCAGCAGCAGCACCACCGGCACCGCGGCGAGCGGTCCGAACAGCAACGCCATCGGCGGAGACATCACCATCGCGCCACCGAAGCCGGTGATGCCGCGGATCAGCCCCGCCAGCGCCGCGATGGCGATGGCAATGGCGAGGCTCTCAGGTGCGTAGGAATCCACCGTCCACGGCGACGGTCTCGCCGGTGATCATCGAGGCGGCGTCGGAGGCGAGGAAGAAGGCGAGCTTCGCGACATCGGACTTCTCGGTGTAACGCCCCAGGGGGATGCGGGCCAGCACCCTGGCACTGCGCTCCGGGGTGAGAAGCGCATGCGTCATGTCCGTGTCGACTACCGCCGGCGAGATCGCATTGACTCGGATGCCGCGGGGGCCGAGCTCGCGCCCCAACCCCTTGGTCATCGCGACCACGCCTGCCTTGGTGGTCCCGTACCAGACATTGCCGATCGCGCCGCCGCCCTTCTCCGCCGACACCGATGCGATGTTCACGATGGCGGCGCCGGCCCGGCCGGCCAGCAGCGGGAGCGCCGCCTGGATGCAGTTGAAGATCCCCGTGAGGTTTACCGCGACCAGCCGATCGAACTCCTCCCCCGGCGTCTCGTGGACCGCCCCGGTGCAGATGAGGCCGGCGTTGTTCACCAGCACGTCCAGGCCGCCGTAATCGCGCTTGATGCCCTCCATGGCCAGGGCCACGGAGGCACGGCTGGTCACGTCGAGAGCGAGATTGCCGCCCTGGATGTCGCCGCGCATCACCGTCGCGCCCTCGCCCGCGAAGTGATCCGCGATCGCCGCACCGATGCCCCGGCCGGCGCCCGTCACCAGCACCACCCTCTTCTTCTGGTCGGTCATGCCTCGATCTCGTATTCGTCGTGTATCAGGTCGCGGATGCGCCGCTTCATCGCGACGAACTCCGGGTCCATCTCGTTGCGCGGCCGCGGCAGCTCCACGCGGATCTCGGCTTTCACGCGTCCCGGCCGCCGCGTGAGCACCACGATGTGGTCCGAGAGCAGTATCGCCTCCTCGATGCTGTGGGTGACCAGCACCATGGTCTTCCTCGCCTGCGGGTCGGCGCTGGCGAGGATGCGCCCCATCTCCTCCTGCATCCGCGAGCGGTTCTGCGCGTCCAGCGCGGCGAACGGCTCGTCCATCAGCAGCACTTCCGGATCGACCGCGAGCGCGCGCGCGATCGAGACGCGCTGCTTCATGCCGCCCGAAAGCTGGTGCGGATAGCGGCGCTCGAATCCCTGCAGGCCCACGAGCGCGACGTTGCGCGCGACGATGGTGCCTCGCTCTCCCGCGGCCACCTGTTTCATCTCCAGACCGAAGGCGATGTTGTCCTCGACCGTCATCCAGGGGAAGAGCGCGTAGTCCTGGAAGACGACCGTGCGCCGCCAGGTCGGAGCGCCCACGGGCCTGCCGTCCACGACGATCGATCCGGCGGAGGGCTTCTCGAAACCGGCGAGCATCATGAGGAGCGTGGTCTTGCCGCAGCCGCTGTGGCCGAGGATCGAGCAGAACTCGTGGTCGGCGACCCGGAAGCTCACGTCCTTCAACGCCTCGACGGAGTCCTGGCCCGCCTCCGCGAATGTCTTGCAGACCCCGGAGAGCGCGACGCTGCTCATCGCATCGCCTGGGACCAGGGCAGCATCCTGGCGCCCGCGGCGCGAATCGCGCGGTCGATCACGAGGCCCACCACGCCGATGGTGGCCATCCCGACGATCACGTAATCGGTCCTCAGCACCGTGCGCGCGTCGTTGATGAGGAAGCCCAGGCCCGAGTTGGCGCCCACGAGCTCGGCGGCGACCAGCGCCATCCAGCCGACGCCGAGGCCCACGCGCACGCCGGTGATGATCTGCGGCATCGCGGCGCGCAGCACCACGCGCCAGAGGATGCGGCCCTCGCCCGCGCCCAGGCAGCGCGCGGCACGCACCAGGTTCGGCTCCACGCCCTTCACGCCCGCGATGGTGTTCACCAGTATCGGGAAAAAGCAGCCGAGGAAGATGATGAATTGGTTCTGCGTGTCGCCCACGCCGAACCAGAGGATCGAGAGCGGGATCCAGGCGAGCGGCGGTACCGGGCGCAGGATCTCCATGATCGGGTCGACCTGGTCCTCGACCGCCCTCCACCAGCCCATGGCGATCCCGAGGGGGATCGCGAGCGTGGCCCACAGGAACGCCACCAGCTCGCGCTTGAGGCTGTCGCGCAGGTGCTTCCACAGCTCGCCCGATTTGGTGAGCTCCCACGCGGCGGCCGCGACCTCCTGGGGAGGAGGAAGCAGCGCGCGCGTCGTCTTGTCGAGCAGGTACGTGCTGCCGAGCCACCAGAGCACGACCAGCACGGCGAGCAACGCAAGGTTGCTAGGGGTTGTAGCTCGTGCCGCCAAAGGACCACGCCTTCACCAGGTCGCCCTTCTCGGGGAAAACCTGCGGCTGCTGGGTGTTGATGGCGTGGATGTACTCCGGATAGGGCTGCTTGCCGGGATCGCCCGTCCAGCCCGCGGGAATGAAGGGCGGCTGCTTCGGCACCGCCCACCCCAGCTTCTCGAAGGTCTTCTTCATGAAGCGCTCGTCCACCGCCGCCTCGAAGTCCTTCGCGGTCAGCGCGCGCGTGAGGCGCTTCTGGTCGTAGAGCCATTTGAAGATGCTCTCGTTCACCGCGCCCCAGAACTGGGCATGCGGATAGATGTGGGTCGGCTTGTACAGGTTGCTGTACGCCTTCACCTGCTGCAGCAGGATCTCCTTGCTGAAGTTCTTCAGCATCGGGTCCTCGCTCTTCAGCTGCGCCGCCTTGTCGGGGTTGGCGCGGATCCAGAGCGTCGCCTCGGCGAAGGCGTCGGAGAACGCCTGCGCCACGTCGGGCGCGTTCTCGATGATCTCGGTGCGCAGGTAGAACTGGCCCTCGTACATGTTGTACGGGAAGATCGAGTCGATGATGCGGCCGTTCTTGCGCTCCTGCACCATCATCGTGGGCGTCGGGTCCCACGGCACCACGCCGTCGATGCCCTTGGGCAGCGCCATCTGCTCGCCCGGCGGCATGTTCTTGAGGATCACGTCCTTGCCGGCGACGATGCCGTTCACCTCCATCGCCTTCTGGAAGTAGAACTCGGCGGACGACCCGGTCACCAGGCCGATGGTCGCGGGCGGGTTGCTGCCCTTCAGGTCCTTGATGCTCTTCAGCTTCGAATCCGGCGGGACTACGAGGGCGTGCAGCAGGTTGGGCGACAGGATCGCGATCGCCTTCACCGGGATGTTCTTGTCCAGCAGCGAGGTGAACGGGAAATTGCCGCCGTTGCCGACCTGGAAGCGCGCCGAGACGATGGTCTCGTTGATCGCCGGGCCCGACGGGAACGCCTGGAACTTCGTCTCGACGCCGCGCGCCTTCAGCAACCCCTGGCGGTCCATCACGATGTTCACCGTGTTCTGCCCCGACCACGGCGCCTGGTAGGCCACTTGAACCGGCCACCAGCCCTTTTCCTGCAGCCACTTCACCGACTTGTCGGATACCCGCTCGTACGGCGTCGGCCATCCCCAGTCGTTGAAGTTCTGCTGGGCGAGCGCCGGCATCGCGACCAGCAACGCAGCCACTGCAGCGAGCATCTGCTTTCTCATGGTCCCCTCCTGGTTCGTTTTACCGCTTCGCCTTCGCTCCTCCATCCTCGGCGAGCGCGCGCCCCAGCTTCGCGGCGGCGGCGCGCAGGTCGGGAAGGAAACGCTTCGCCCCTTGCAGCGTGTGGCGCGCCTGCGCGGCGGAGATCGCGAGCCCCGCGCACACCTGCCCGTCGCGCGGCCCCTCCACCGGCACCGCGATGCACACCACGCCGGACATGAACTCCTGGTTGTCGACCGAGTAGCCCTGCTTGCGGGTGCGCTTCAGCTCTTCCTTGAGGCGCCGCGCGTCGGTGATCGTGGTCGCGGTGTAGCGTGCCAGGGCCCCGCTCGCGAGGTGGGTGTCGAGCACGTCGTCGGGCATCTGGGCGAGCAGCAGCTTGCCGATG
>JBKJTM010000257.1:0-11448 GCA_046590805.1 Usitatibacter sp. | reverse complement strand
TGGATGCCGTCGAGTTGCGCGACCACCAGCAGGTCGTAGCCGCCCCCGGGCGCTGGTGCCGCATCGACCACGATGCCGGCCGCCTGCTCGCCGAACGCCGGCGTGTGCACCTTGTCGCCGGGCACGGGACGGGTGCCGTCGACGTGGGCCATCGCCATGCGCTTCTTGAGGATGCCGCGGTACTGGGTGCGCGCGACGATCTCCTGTCCCGGGTAGCAGCCCTTCTTGAAGCTCACGCCGCCTACCAGCTCGAAGTTCGCCATCTGCGGAACGAACTCCTCCTGGGTCTTCGCCACCACCGTCGGGATTCCAGCGCGGATCGAGGTCCACGCCCAGGCGTCCATCCCCACGGGCACCGCCTCCCTCGCCAGCGCATCCCACATCGTCATCGCCGCGGCCGTGGGCGCGAGGATCACGAAGCGCGCGGCGTCGAGGGCCACGCAGGTGGCGCCGTCCTTCTCCACGCTGCCCATCGCCGGGGGCGTCGCGCCGAAACGGCGTTCGACGAGACCGGGCGCACCGAGGCCGGCAAGGCCGATGCGCTCGAGCGGTGCCTCATCGAACTTCACCTTCGAGCGCAGCACGTACATCCGCAGGCGCTTCACGATGCCCGGCGCGATCTCCGCGGGCAGCAGCAGCAGGAAATCGTTCGCGCGCCGCAGCAGCAGGAAGGTCGCGAGCAGCCGTCCCTTGGCGCTGCACCAGCCGCTCCACTGCGCACCTCCCGCAGGCAGCGCCTGCACGTCGTTGGTGAGCTGCCCGTGCAGGAAGGCGGCGGCGTCGTCCCCCGAGACCGCCAGCAGCGCGTTGTGGGAGAGGTCGGCCACGATCGTCCGGTCGCGCGCGGCCAGCGCCTCGGCATGCGCGTCGCCAAAGGCCGCGACGCCCGCGTCATCGAGGCGCGCGCCGCGGCCAGCCAGGAAGGTTCGCCAATCGGACATGGAGGTTACGTGGAGGAGGTGCGTTGCGAGCTCAAGTATAGCGGCGTGGGTGATGCGTTCCTCGCGCTCGCGGCGGCGGGCACCGCGGCAATCGTCGCTGTCGCGCCGTTTCCGGCCGAGGCGCGGGCGGCCGCGCTCGCCTGGCTGGCGCTGATGGTGATGCACGCCCGGCGATCCATGGCAAACGCCTCGAGCCTGCGGCTGGATTCCTCACGCGCGATCGCCGTGCGCGGCCCGGGGGGCGGGTGGCGCTCCGGCACGCTGCGCGATGGCTGCTTCGTCGCGCCCTGGCTCACCATCGTCCGCTGGCGCCCGCAGGGCACGTGGCTGGATCGAACGCTGGTGATCCTCCCCGGCATGGCGCCGCCCGAGGCGATGCGGAAAATTCGCGTGATCCTGAAGTGGTCATAGCGTAATCTTTGCCGCGCAGGTGCCATCCAAGGGAGACACGACCATGAATGCCAGGAAGACGTTGCATTGGGCGGGCGCCATGGCGCTCGGATTCTCGACCCAATTGCTGGCCGGAGGGCTGCCCGGCGCGGGAGCCCAGCCCGCCAGGCCGGCTGCCAAGTCGGCGGGGGGCCTCACCAACCTGAGCGCGGCGAAGTGCTCGGGCGCGCAGTGCACGATCGCGGTGGCCGCGCCCGACTGCGCGATCGCCGCCACGCCCGAGTACCTGATCGTCACCAGCAAGAACGCGAAGCTGCGCTGGGTGATCCAGACGAAGGGCTATACCTTCCCGGAGAAGGACGGCATCTTCTTCAAGAAGGAGTACAACGCGAAATACTCGAGCGAGTTCGACAATTGCGGGCGCGTCAACGACACGACGTGGGAGTGCCGCGACAAGAACGTGAATCCGCCGATGGTGTTCAAGTACGGCATCAACGTGGTCAAGCCGGACAAGTCGGCCTGCAAGACGCTCGATCCCACCATCATCAACGACATGGAAGAGACGACGCCCTGAGGCTCTCGCGCGCCTCGCGCAGGGCTTCGGCCCGGGCCGGCGCGCCCGGCTCGCCGAGCTGCGCGGCTTGCAGCGAGGCCCGGGTGCGCGCGATCAGCGGCGCGAGGAACGCCTCGTCGGCGGGATCGCGCCGCAGTCCGGTCTCCAGCGCATAGGACTCGGCGGCGGCGAACAGCCGCGCGGCGCTCTCCCATTGCTCGCCCATGGCCGCGAGCCCGCCGCACGCCTCCAGCACGCACTGGTCGATGCGCGGCGAAGCGAGCGTGTCGGCGAGCGCGGCGGCCTCGCCCAGGATCGCGCGGGATCGCGCGAGGTCGCCACGCGCGAGCGTCACCATGGCGCGGTTCAACTGCACGATGGTCTCGCTCTCGCGGTCCTGCAGATCGCGCGCGATCGCGAGCACCTCCTCGTACAGGGGATGCGCCTCGGCGAGCGCGCCCTCGACGCGGTGCAGTTGCGCGAGCGCGTTCAGCGCGGCCGCGAGCTCGCGACGATCGGTCCGCCCCCGCGCCATGGCGAGTGCCTCCTCGAGGCATCCGTGCGCCGCCACCAGGTCTCCCTCGCCGAGCGCGGACATCCCCAGCGGCTGCAGGACGGCGGCGACCGAGCGCGGCTCGCCCAGCTCGCGCGCGATCGAAAGGCTCTCCTCCAGCCACGCGCGCGCATCCGCGTAGCGTCCCATGACGTAGCAAATCTGCCCGGCATGGAAGAGGCCGCGGCATCGCGGCGCCGCTCGCTCGGCGGCGGCGGGGCGCGCGAGCGCTTCGAGGGTGACGCGGTGGCCCAGCTCGAGCAGGCCGCGGTTGATCCAGTAGAACTTGAGCCAGCCGACCAGCGCGAGCCCCGCCAGCGCGCTGGCGGGAAACGAGCCGGCCCAGTCGTGCGCGTGGAGCAGGTTCTCGAGCTCCGCATCGAGGCGCGATTGCCACGCGGCCTGGTCGGGGCCGGTCATGTGGGGCCGGCTCTCCTCCGCAAGGGCCGCGTAATGAGCGAAGTGCCGCTCCCGCAGCGCATCGGCCTCGCCGGCGGCGGCGAGTCGCTCCGCGGCGTAGTCGCGCACCGTCTCCAGCATCCGGTAGCGGCCGTCGGCTCCGGTCTGGACGAGCGACTTCTCCACCAGGCGCGACAGGGTGTCGACGATATCCTCGCGCGCGGCGCCGGCATCCGCGCAAACCGTCTCCGCCGAGTCGAGCGTCCATCCGCCCGCGAATGTCGCCAGGCGCCGGAAGAGCACGCGCTCGGGTTCGGGCAGGAGGTCGTGGCTCCAGTCGATCATCGCGCGCAGCGTCCGCTGCCGCGGCACAGCGGTGGGATCGCCGCCGGTGAGCAGGCGGAAGCGATCCTTGAGTCGGAGCGCGATCTCTTCGACCGTGATCGAGCGCACGCGCGCCGCCGCGAGCTCGATCGCCAGCGGCACGCCGTCCAGGCGGTGGCAGATCGCGGCGACCAGGGGGATATTGTCGGCGGCCAGCGCGAACGCGGGCTGCGCGGCGCTCGCGCGCTCGACGAAGAGCCGCACGGCCTCGAATTCCAGCGCCGCGGCGGGCTCGACCGCCTGGCGCGGTCCGGGGACCGAAAGCGGCGGCAGCAGGTAGCTCGATTCTCCGGCGAGGCGCAGCGGCTCGCGGCTGGTGGCCAGGACCTTCACGCCTGGACCGCTCGCGAGCAGCAGCCGCGCGAGCGCGGCGGACGCCTCCCCCAGGTGCTCGCAGTTGTCGAGGACGACCAGGAGGCTGCGGTCCTTCACGTGACGTGCGAGCGCTTCCTCCACCGGATGCCCGGGACGCTCGACCACCGACATCGCCGAGGCCGCCGCCTGCGCGACCCGCCGGCCCTTTCCGACGCGACCCAGGTCGACCACCCAGACGCCGTCGGCGAAATCCTCGAGGTGGTCGGCTGCGACCTGCAATGCGATGCGCGTCTTGCCCAGCCCGCCCACGCCGAGGACGGTGACCAGGCGGCTCCCCGCGAGGCGCCGGCGGATGTCGGCGATGTCGCGGTCGTGCCCGATGAAGGACGAGAGCGCGTGCGGCAGGTTGTTGGGCGTGCCCTCCAGCGATCGCAGCGGCGGGAATTCCGCCGGCAGCCCGGGGTGCAGCACCTGGTAGAGCCGCTCCGGATCGGCAAGATCGCGCAGCCGCACGGTGCCGAGATCGCGCAGCGCCACGCCGCCGGGCAACCGGTCCCCGATGCGGATCGCGACCGCGTGCGACACCAGCATTTGCCCGCCGTGGGCGGCGCCCATCACCCGCGCCGCTCGGTTGACGGCGGTACCGTAGTAATCGTTGTCGCGCTTGTGCGAGATGCCCGCATGCAAGCCGCAGCGGATGCGCATCGGCAGGCCGAACGAAGCTTGCGCTTCGAGCAGCGCCACCTGCAGCTGGACCGTCGCGCGCAGCGCGTCGAGGGGGTCCTCGAACACCGCGTGCAGGCCATCGCCGGTCATCTTCACGATTTCGCCGTGATGCGCCTCCACGGAAGAACGCGCGATGGCGTCGTGGCGCGCGAGCGCCGGGCGCATGCGCTCCGGCTCCTGCTCCCAGAGACGCGTGCTGCCTTCGATGTCGGTGAAGAGAAAAGTCGTTGCGGGTGAATCGTGTTGCACGTGACCTCAGGCAGCGGCGGAAGGCCCGTCGCTACTGTACCGCGCGTCAGCCCGCCGGGCAGGGTGCCCCGAGATCCATCCACTCCTTGAAGGCGGCGACGAACTGCTCGCGCGGGACGTGCACGGGCGCCCGCCCCAACCCCGGATTCCAGCCCCAGCCCACCAGCTTGTCGTCGCGGTTGTGCGCGAGCATCGCGTTCAGGTCCTTGCCGCCGGTCTTCGATCGATCCTTGACCGTCGCGCAGAGCTGCGCCGGCGTGAGCCCGATGAACACCATCTTCATCTCCGGAGGCGGCAGGTGCCAGCCGGGCGCGCCCGGAGGCACGTGGAGCCCATAGCTTTCCGGAAGGTTCTGCTCCCCGTGGCACGCCTTGCACTCCATCGCCGCCGCGCCGAGGCCCCGCGGCCCGCGCTTCACCAGGATGTCGTGCGTGCGCCCCGCGTCGAGCTGCAGCGGCGCGTCGCCGGGAATGTGGCAGTTCTGGCAGCGCGGATGCTGGAGCACCTGGCGGACCACCTCAAACGCCTTGGCGGCGCGTTCGGCGTTACCACCCTGGGCGAACGCCGCTCCCATGGCCGTGACGAGCAGCACCGAAGCGGTGCACAGGAGCTTCGACCTCATGGGATTCTCCGTGGACGGGAGCTGCTTCGATGCGCGCGCCGCCCGGCAGTTCACTTCCGACGGGAGGAGTCGCTAGCCGAAGAGCGCGGCGATGGTCTCCTCGCCGATGGCGAAGGCGGTGCTCATGCCGAGCCCGTTGGTCACCGAGACCAGCTCCACGCGCGGGGCGAGGGTCTCACGCAGCAGCGGCTTCACGTTGGCGACCGGGTAATGGCCGATCCAGCGCTCGATCACGCGCGCGCCGCCGAGGTCGAAGAGCGCGTCCAGCTCGCGCAGGATCAGGTCGTCCAGCTCGGCATGGGCGAAGGGATCCGCATGCTGCGCATAACGGTGAGAGTCGCCGACCACCAGCGAGCCGTCGGCCGATTGCGCGACGATGAGGTGGATGCCCTCGGCGATCTCGCGCGGGCACTCTCGCTCGATCCTCGCCCGCAGCTTCGCGGCCGAAGGCAGGGACGCAAGGCCGCCGTAGCGCAGCAGGCTCAGGTCCGACATGACTACGGCAGGCAGGCGAAATCCGGGGGCCGCGATTCTCATCATCTGTAGCGCGCACTGGCGCAACTCGGCGCGACGGGCATATTGCGGGGCGAAGTCGCCGACCGAGGTTCCGGGCGCCACCACGACGGCGTGCGCTTCGAGCACCCCATGGGCGTGGCGCACCGACGTCCCTTCGATGGCGAGCGTCGCGTTGTCCCAAGAGAACACGACGCCATGGCGTTCCTCGAGCCACGCGGCGATGGCGGCGATCGCATCGCGCGCCTCGATGCGCAGCTCGTGCGGGCTTTCGAGGCCGCCGGCGGCGCCTTCGCGCAGGTGAGGGAGCGCGGAGCACACCTCCTTCGCCCCCAGCAGCCGGCATTCCCTGCCCATCTCGCCGCCCGCGAATTCCTCCAGCACCGCAAGCGCCTCCGGCCGCCGCGCGACGAAAAGCGTGCCGCGCTGCAGGATGTCGATGCCCGCTTCGCGCACCACCTCGTCCCACACCTCGCGCGAGCGTAGCGCACGGCGTCGAGTGTCGCCCGCCTCCTGACCGGTGATCGTCACGAAGCCGAAGTTGCGCACCGACGCGCCGTTGGCGCGTGCGTCGCGCTCCATCACCACCACGCGCAACCCACGGCGCGCAGACGCGAGCGCGTGGGCCAATCCCACGATGCCCGCCCCGACGATCGCGAGGTCGAAGGCGGGCATCAGCTGCCCCTAAACCTAAACCGGGGACGTACCCTCATCTCGCCCATTGAAACGGCTCGGTGTCCACCGCCCGCCGGGCGCGACGTTATCCAGTCATGCCACGCGTTGCCCGACTGCGAATTCCTGGTGCGCCCCTGCACGTCGTGCAGCGGGGCCGCAGCAAGCAGAGCTGCTTTTTCGGTCATTCCGGGTTCGAGCTTTACCTGGGGCTTCTTCAAGAGTTCGCCGCGCCGCATGGTTGCGCGGTCCACGCCTATGTTCTCATGACGAATCACGTGCACCTGCTGCTGACGCCTTCGGATCCCGCCGAAGTTTCGGCACTGATGAGCGTGGTGAACCAGCGCTATGGGCAGCGGGTGAATCGCGCCTATGGCTGGAGCGGCTCGCTGTGGCAAGGACGCTTCTGGTGCAGCCCGATCGAATCGGAGCGATACCTGCTCACATGCCAGCGATATATCGAGATGAATCCGGTGAGGGCGGGCATGGTGGAGTCGCCCGGTGATTATCCGTGGTCCAGCTTTGCGCGCAATGCGGTCGGTGCGCCATCGACGCTGGTCACCCCCCACGACCTTTACGTGGCTTTGGGACGCACACCGGAATCGCGTCAGGCCACCTACCGCGCTTTGTTTTCGACGCAGCTTTCTCAGGAGGAACTGTGCCGGATTCGGAACGCCGCCAAATCAAGCCGTCCGCTCGGTACCGACGAGTTCCTTGCCCGCATCGGCACTCAGTTTGGTGTCCGTACCGGGAAAGGACGTCCGGGCCCATCTCCGAAGATTCTTCGAAGCGAACAACTGGATGTGGGCCCGGCTCGTTTCATCAAGTGAATTGAGGGTACGTCCCCGGTTTAGCGCAGCAGGCTGCCGAAGGCGGAGTTGAGCCAGTTCAGGTCGTCTGCGCGGTCGACGCGATACACGCCGCCGGTCCCGCCGCAGGTGCCGTTGAGGCCGAAGGAGGTCACGCCGCCCACGACGTTCGAGTTGCCGATGAAGTTCGGTCCCCCCGAATCGCCGAAGCAGGTGCCGCCGGTCGAGTGGTTGTTCGATAGCAGCAGCGAGAAGTCGCCGACGATGCCGCCGTTGATCTGGATGAGATGAGGCGTGGCGAACATGCGAACGCGCTCCGCCTCGACGAAGACGGGATTGACACGCTGCAGCCCATAGCCGACCGCGGTGAAGGTGACGTCCTGCGTGCCGCGCTCGGTCGCGAGTCTATCGAGCACGTCCAGCGATGGCAGCGCACCGTACTTCTTCATCTTCACCGGCTGGTCGAGTACCACGACGCCGAGATCGAAGAGGTAGAAGGCGCTGGGGTTGTAGCTTGGATGGGTATGCGGTGTGCCGCCCGCGTCGCCCACGAACGGGTAGCCGTTGCCCGGGCGGCCACTCTCGACGTCGGCGTCGAACCAAATCTCGATGTGCGCGGCGGGTGCCTCAGTGCAGTGGCCTGCGGTGAGGAACAGGCGCGGCGCGATCAGGGTGCCGCTGCATCGCCAGAGGACTTCGCCCTTGGCGGTCTGCGCCACCATGAGACCGACATAAGGATGACCATTGCCGTCGAGCTCGCCGCCCGAGGTGATCGCGTGCGCGCCGGTGGATGCGAGTGCCAGTGCCGCCGTGGATGAAAGGACCGCCAATAGCCTGGTAAGCATGACTTCTCCTTGGGTTTTCGGGCTCGTGGCCCGGGAAGGTGAGGTGCACGTGCAGGTTATAATTCGCCACATGATTCCGCAAGATGCGCAGCCGCAGCACGTCCTCACGCTGCCGGGCGCGATTGCGCTCTCCCCCTTCAGGATCGAGAAGCTGCTCGCCGCGCTGCCGCCCGCGCTCGCCGGGACGCTCGGGGTCGACACGCGCTTCGTGCACTTCGTCGCCCTCGCCGCCGCGCTCGATACCGACGAGACGCGGGTGCTGGAAAAGCTCCTCACCTACGGCACTCCGGCAGAAGGTACGCCGCGCGGCGCTCTCTTCCTCGTGCTGCCGCGCTTCGGCACCGTCTCGCCCTGGTCTTCCAAGGCAAGCGACATCGTGCGCAACTGCGGCCTTGCGAAGATCGTGCGCGTCGAGCGTGGCGTGGCGTATTACATCCAGCCGCGCGACGGCCGCCCGCTCGCCGACAGCGCGCGACGGGCGCTTGCCGCGACCATCCATGACCGCATGACGGAGGTGGTGGTGGAGGACTTCGCCCACGCCGGGCGCCTCTTCGACCAGGCGAGCCCGAAGCCGCTCGCCACCGTCGACGTGACGCGCGGGGGCCGAGGGGCGCTCGAGCAAGCCAACGCGTCGATGGGCCTCGCGCTCGCCGCCGACGAGATCGACTACCTGTTGGAGAGCTTCACGCGCATGGGACGCGATCCCACCGACGTCGAGCTGATGATGTTCGCGCAGGCCAACTCCGAGCACTGCCGCCACAAGATCTTCAACGCCTCGTGGACTCTCGACGGAGCCGATCAGGACAAGTCGCTCTTCCAGATGATCCGCAACACCCACCAGCGCAGCCCGCGCGGCACGGTGGTCGCGTATTCGGACAACTCGGCGGTGATGGAGGGCGCGCGGATCGAGCGCTTCTTCCCAGATGCCGGGCGACGCTGGAAGTACAGCGACGATCTCACCCACATCCTGATGAAGGTCGAGACGCACAACCACCCGACCGCCATCGCGCCCCATCCCGGCGCGGGCACCGGCGCGGGCGGCGAGATCCGCGACGAGGGCGCCACCGGCACCGGCGGCAAGCCCAAGGCGGGGCTCACGGGGTTTTCGGTCTCGAACCTCGACATCCCAGGCGCGCGCGCACCGTGGGAGGGCGATTACGGCAAGCCCGCGCGCATCGCCTCGGCGCTCGACATCATGATCGAGGGGCCGATCGGCGGGGCGGCGTTCAACAACGAGTTCGGCCGGCCCAACCTCACTAGATACTTCCGCACGTTGGAGCTGGAAAGCGCGGGCGAGATGCGCGGCTACCACAAGCCCATCATGCTCGCGGGCGGCTACGGCAACATCTCCGCGGCGCACACGAACAAACATCCGCTCGGCGCGGGCACGCTCTTCATCCAGCTGGGCGGGCCCGGGTTCCTGATCGGCATGGGCGGCGGCGCGGCGTCCTCCATGGCCTCGGGGCAGAACGTCGAGGCGCTCGATTTCGATTCGGTGCAGCGGGCGAATGCCGAGCTCGAGCGCCGCTGCCAGGAGGTGATCGACGCCTGCTGGCAGATGGGCGATCGCAACCCGATCCTCTCGATCCACGATGTCGGCGCCGGGGGGCTCTCGAACGCTTTCCCGGAGCTTGCGCACACCGGCGGTGTCGGCGCGACCTTCGACCTGCGCCGCGTCCCGGTGGAAGAGCACGGCATGACGCCGATGCAGATCTGGTCGAACGAGTCGCAGGAGCGCTACGTGCTCGCCATAAACGGCGCGCGCCTCGAGGAATTCCGCGCCATCTGCGAACGCGAGCGGTGCCTTTTCGCGGTGGTGGGCGAGGCGCGCGCCGACCACGAGCTGGTGGTCGAGGATCCGTTGTTCGCCACCAGGGCGGTGGAGATGCCGCTGGAGGTGCTGCTGGGCAAGCCGCCCCGGATGCATAGAAATGTGGCTCGCTTGCATCGGCGGCTGCAGCCTCTCGAATTCGGCACGACAACTCTGAGAGACGCTGCCTATCGAGTGTTGAGGCTGCCCTCGGTCGCGGATAAAACCTTCCTCATCTCGATCGGCGATCGAACCGTGGGCGGCATGACCGCGCGCGACCAGATGGTCGGGCCGTGGCAGGTTCCGGTCGCCGATTGCGCCGTGACGACGATGGGATACACCACGTACCTGGGTGAGGCGATGGCGGTGGGCGAGCGCACGCCGATCGCGCTCATCGACGGTCCCGCGTCGGGGCGCATGGCGGTGGGCGAGGCGATCACCAACATCGCGGCCGCCGACATCGCGTCGCTCTCCGACGTGAAGCTGTCGGCCAACTGGATGTGCGCCGCGGGGCACCCCGGCGAGGATGCGTCGCTCTTCGACACCGTGCGCGCGGTCGGCATGGAGCTCTGCCCCGCGTTGGGCATCGCGATCCCGGTGGGCAAGGACTCGATGTCGATGCGGACGACGTGGACGGACCCGCGCTCCGGCGAGGACAAGGCGGTCACCGCGCCGCTCTCGCTCATCGTGACCGCGTTCGCGCCGGTGCGCGATGCGCGCCGCACGCTCACGCCGCAACTGCGTAGCGACTTGGGCGAGACCGAGCTCATGCTCATCGACCTCGGTGCGGGCAGGAACCGACTCGGTGGCTCGGCACTCGCTCAGGTGCATTCGCAGGTGGGCGACACCGCCCCCGACGTCGACGATCCAGCGATGCTCGCCGCGCTCTTCACCGCGATCCAGCGCCTCAATGCCGAGGCGCACCTTCTCGCGTACCACGATCGCTCCGACGGCGGTCTGTTCGCCGCGGTGTGCGAGATGGCGTTCGCTGCGCGCGCGGGCGTGACGCTCTACCTGGACAACCTGGCCATCGACCCGCGCAAGCTGGACGTCGACGGCCACGAGCGGCAGGCAGACGTGATCGCCGGCAATCTCGACGAGCGGCTGCTTGGCGTGCTCTTCAACGAGGAGCTGGGCGCGGTGATCCAGGTTCGCAAGGCGGATCGCGGGGCGGTGATGGGAGTGCTGCGGGATGCGGGCATCTCGGCGCACTCGCACGTGATCGGGCACCCGAACGCCGATGGCCAGGTGCGCGTCATCGTGAACGGCAAGCCGGTCCTCGCCGAGCGGCGCGTCGACCTGCATCGCGCCTGGTCGGAAGTCACCCATCACATCCAGCGCCTGCGGGACCACCCGGTGTGCGCGGACCAGGAATACGAACGGCTGCTGGACGAGGGTGACCCGGGATTGGCCGTGCACCTCACTTTCGATCCCGCCCACGACATCGCCGCGCCCTTCATCGCGCGCGGCGCCCGCCCGCGTGTGGCGGTGCTGCGCGAGCAGGGTGTGAATGGCCAGGTGGAGATGGCGGCCGCGTTCGACCGCGCCGGCTTCGAGGCGGTCGATGTCCACATGAGCGACATCCTCGCCGCGCGCGTGTCGCTCGCGGGCTTCAAGGGGTTCGCCGCCTGCGGCGGCTTCAGCTACGGCGACGTGCTGGGCGCAGG
>JBKJTM010000386.1:0-14136 GCA_046590805.1 Usitatibacter sp. | reverse complement strand
GCGCTACGTGCGCAAGGATGGCGGCCTCATCTGGGCCATGGCATCGGTCTGCCTGGTGCGCTCGGCCGACGGCGCCCCCGACCATTTCCTCGGGATGATGCAGGACATCACCGAGTTGAAGCGCGTCGAGCAGACGAAGAACGAGTTCATCTCCACGGTAAGCCATGAGCTGCGCACCCCGCTCACTTCCATTCGCGGCTCGCTCGGGTTGCTTGCGGGAGGTGTGGCCGGCGCGCTGCCGGCCGCGGCGGACAAACTGATTCACATCGCCGCGGGAAACTGCGAGCGTCTCATCCGGCTCGTCAACGACATCCTCGACGTGGAGAAAATGCATTCCGGGCGGATGCAGCTCGACCTCAAGGTGGTCGACGTATTCAAGATGCTGGAGAACGCGGTCGCGGCCAACGAGGGATTTGCCCGGACGTACGGCGTCACGCTGCGGATGCTGCCACACGCAGGCCCCGCGATGGCCAGCGTAGATCCCGACCGCCTGCACCAGGCCGTCACCAACTTCATTTCGAATGCGGTGAAGTACTCGCCGGTCGAGCGGCCGGTGGAGGTCTCTTTGCGGCGACACGGCGATCGCCTGCGGATCGCGGTTCGCGACTACGGCCCCGGCATTCCGCTCGAGTTCCGCACGCGCATCTTCCAGAAATTCTCGCAGGCCGATGGATCCGACTCCCGCAAGAAGAGCGGCACCGGCCTGGGCCTGTGCATCTCCAAGGGCATCGCCGAGAACCTCGGCGGCTCGGTCGGCTACGACACGGTGCTCGGCGAAGGCACCACCTTCTTCATCGAAATCCCGGCGCTCGACGCGCAAGCCATCGCGCCCGCGACACTCGCCATCATCGAGGCCTGAAACCATGACCACGCAACTGAAGCGCATCCTCTTCGTCGAAGACGAACCCGATATCCGCACCATCGCCACCATGGCCCTCGAAGCCGTCGGCGGCTTCGAGGTGCTCGCGTGCGCGAGCGGCGCCGAGGCCCTCGCCGCGGCGCCCTCGGCCGGCGCGGACCTCCTGCTGCTCGACGTGATGATGCCGGGAATGGACGGCCCCACCACGCTGAAGGCGTTGCGGGAAATCCCGGCGACCGCGGCCACGCCGGCGATTTTCATGACCGCCAAGGTGCAACCGGGGGAAGTGGCGCAGTTCAGGGCCCTCGGCGCCCTCGACGTCATCGCCAAACCGTTCTCCGCGATGGATGTCTCCGATCAGATCCGCCGCATCTGGGAAAGACCGCGCTGACCCGTGGGCGAACGCACCGAAGAGGTCCTGTACCTCGAGCTCTCTCGCCTCAACAACGAGCTGGTCACGTCGCAGCGTGACCTTGCTCAGCGCAACGCTGAACTCGCACGCCGCGAGCGCGACTTGCGCGGCATCTACGCGAGCCTGGCGGACGGGATCGTGATCTTCACGCCCGAAGGCGTGATCGAGCTCATCAACCGCGCCGCCGAGCGCATCTTCGGCTATCCGGAGGGGAAGTTGCTGGGGCAGTCGATCTCGGTGCTGATTCCCGATCACCTGCGACCCACCGATGCGGCCGGGACACGCAAGTTCCTGGAGACCGGAGAACCCAGCCTGCCCGCCATGCGGGATCGTTGCTGGCCGGCGCTGCGCCATGACGGCTCGATCATCGACGTGGAGTTCTCCATCGCCGAGTTGCAACGCGACTCCGGCCCGCGGCTAGTCGCCGTGGTTCGCGACGTCTCGCAACGTGCCGCGCTCGAGCGCATGAAGGGCGAATTCATCTCCACCGTGAGCCACGAGCTGCGCACGCCACTCACCTCAATCAACGGCTCCATGGGCCTGTTGGCCGGCGGCGTCGCGGGCGAACTTCCCCCGGCGGCACGCAAGCTCGTGGACATCGCCTCGCAGAACTGCGCGCGCCTCATCCGCCTGGTGAACGACATCCTCGACCTCGAGAAGATGGACTCCGGGCGCATGGTGTTCGATCCGAGCGAGGTCGAAGCCGGGGAGCTCCTGAAAGACGTAGTGGCGGCTACCGAGGGCTACGCGCGCGTGTACGGCGTGTCCTTGAAGCTCGATGTCCACGAGCCCGTTCAGCTCTTCCTCGATTCGCAGCGTCTGCACCAGGCCGTCACCAACTTCGTGTCCAACGCGGTGAAGTATTCGCCCCGCGACCAGCCGGTGGAGATCTCGCTCACGCGCCGCGCCGGCTTTGCCCGTATCGAGGTGCGCGACCATGGGCCCGGCATCCCCGAGGAGTTTCGCTCCCGCATCTTTGGCAAGTTCTCGCAGGCCGAAGGTGTGGACCACCGCAAGAAAAGCGGCACCGGCCTCGGCCTGTGCATCTCCAAGGGAATCGCCGAGAGGATGGGCGGCACTGTCGGCTACGAGACGCAGGTTGGGTTCGGCACCACCTTTTTCATCGAGGTGCCCGCCCAGGCCGCCCCCACGCAGGCGCTGACCCAATGACGGCCGATAAACCTGCGGGCTACGCCGCGCTCAGCAAGTTCGTGATCGCCAACGGCATGGCCCTCGACGTGAAGGCCGCCTTTCGCAGCAGGCCGCACCTGGTCGATGACGCCGCGGGCTTCCTCCGGATGGAGGTGATGAGCCCGATCGACCGTCCCGCGGAGATCTGGCTGCTCACGATCTGGACCGACGAAGCCAGTTACCGCACCTGGCACCACAGCCACCTCTATCGCGAATCCCACAAGGGCATTCCCAAGGGGCTCAAGCTGCTGCCGGGTTCCGCGCAGATCCTGGGCTTCGAGCACATCGGATCCTGAGACCCATGAACGCCGTGAACCTGCAAGCCGGCGAAGCCCTCCTCGCGCATCGTGGGGCTCTCGCCCAGTCCCTGGTCGCCAGGGAATTCTCACGCCATCCCGAGCTGGAGGAGCGCTACGGCGCGGTCGGGCGCGCCAAGTCGCTGCAGGATGCCCTCTTCCACCTCGACTTCCTCGCCGCGGCGGTTTCGCTGGACAGCCCGAAGCTCTTCGGCGACTACATCGGCTGGGCGAAGGTGGTGCTGGCCCGACGCGGCGTTCGCGTCGCCGACTTCGGCTTCCACCTCGAATGCACGGCGGAGGCGATCGCCGACTGCCTTCCCGGTGCAGAAAGCGCCATCGCGCGCGCATTCGTCGCCACGGCGATCCTCGCCTTGCCCGGCATGCCCGACGACGTGGCCTCTTTCATCGACGACCCCTCGGACGAGAGGGGCCTCGCGCATCAGTACCTGCAGGCGCTGCTGCGGGCCGACCGGCAGCTCGCGAGCAGCCTGATCCTCGCCGCGGTGGATCGCGGCACCTCGATCGAGAGCATCTACCTGGAGGTCTTCCAGCCGACCCAGCGCGAGGTGGGGCGCCTGTGGCAGCTCGCGCGCATCACCGTGGCGCAGGAGCACTACTGCACCGCGGCCACCCAGTTGATCATGGCGCAGCTCTACGGCCGGCTGTTTTCCGGCGCGAGCGCGTGCCGCTCGATTGTGGTCGCCTGCGTCGGCGGCGACCTGCACGAGATCGGCGCCAGGATGGTCGCGGATCTCTGCGAGCTGGCCGGATGGACGACCTTCTATACCGGCGCCAGCACTCCGACGGGCGACCTGATCGATGCCCTGGTGGAACGCAAGGCGGATGTGCTGGCGTTATCGGCCACGATGGCAACCCATGTGGGCGAAGTCCGCAGCCTGGTGACGGCGATCCGGGCCCATCCAGGATGCGCGGGCGTGCGCATCCTCGTAGGCGGTTACCCCTTCAACGTCGACGCGGACCTGTGGCGCAAGGTGGGCGCCGACGGCTTCGCGCCCGATGCCCGCGGGGCCGTGTCCGCCGCCGAGGCGACGTAGCGGCGCAAGCCTGGGACCGCTCGCCGGGCGCGCGCGCCCCGAACGTATAATCCCCACGACATATCCCTACGGAGGCCAACCATGAAACACAGATTCCCGCTCGCGCTCACCGCCGCGATGGTATTCGCCGCGGCGATGGGGAGCGCACCCGCCCTCGCGGCCTGCAACAACTGCGGCACCGTGGTCGACGTGAAGACGGTGAAGAAGGACGGTGAAGCCTCGGGCGCGGGCGCGGTCGTCGGCGGCGTGCTGGGCGGGGTGCTCGGCCATCAGGTCGGGAGCGGGCGCGGCAACACCGCGGCGACCGTGGTCGGCGCGGGTGCGGGAGCCTACGCGGGCCACCAGGTCGAGAAGAACCAGAAGGCCACGACCACCTACCAGGTGGTGGTGAAATTGGAGGAAGGCAACACGCGCACCTTCAACTTCGACAACCCCACCCGCTACCAGGTGGGCGACAAGATAAAGATCGTCGACAAGAAGCTCGTGCGGCGATAGAGCCGACACTCCTCCTCCTGGTCGCCGCCGCGGCGCTCGCCGCGGCGCTTTTCCTCCTATTCACCATCGCCGCGCTGCGCCTCTGGCGACGCTCGCACGAGCCCGCGCGCGCCGCGCGCGAGGAGCGCTGGCGCAACGGCGAGGTGAGCCCCGAGGAGGGCCTGGCGATGCTCTCGCGCGGCTCGCTGCGCGAGCGCCTGCTCGCCATCGGAGCCCTCGGGCAGCAGCGCGAGGCGCGCGCCTGGGACGGCCTCGCCCGCCTCACCGCGGAGCGCCACCCGATCCTTTCATTCGCAGCCGCGCGCGCCCTCCTTCGCATCGACGCCCGTCCGGCGCTCGACCTGCTCGCGCCCGCCATCGTGCATCGCGGCGACTGGTCGCTCGCGCGCATCGGCACCGTCTTCGACGAGCTCGGCCCCGGCGCCGTCACCGGTGCTCTCACGACCATTCTCGTCGCCCGCTCGCGCGATGGCCTGGACCGCGTGGTGAAGCTGGCGCGCTTCGGCAATCGCGAGCGCATCGCGCCGATCATGCGCGGCTGGCTCTCCTCCACCGACGAGCCGGAGCTCATCATGGCGGCGCTCGCCTATGTCGAGGAGGCCGCGGACCTGCCCTGGGCGCTCGGCGCCGCGAAGCATGGCGAGTGGAAGGTGCGCATGGCCGCGGCGCGCGCGCTCGGCCGGATCGGCGCCCGCGAGGAGTTCAATCCGCTGCTCGACCTGCTGAGGGATCCGGTGTGGTGGGTCCGCTACCACGCGGCCCAGGCGCTCACCGGGCTGCGCGGCCTGGAGCCGTACGAACTCGACACCGCGCACGAGGACCTGCGCGACGCCTACGCCGCGGACATGCTCGCGCACGCGCTCGCGGAGCGAGGTCGAGGGCGGTGAGCAAGGCGCTCGCCGCGATCGCATGGGCCTTCGTCGCCTATCTCGTCGTGCTGCACCTCGCGCAGGTGATCCTCAACCTGCGAGCCATCCCCCGCCTGCGGCGCCGCCTCACGCTGCAGCCGGTCGACAACCTGCCCCCGCCGCATCCCACGCTCGAGCTACCGGTCTCGGTCGTGGTGCCCGTGGGCGATGAGGAAAGCACCGTGGTCGCGGCGGTGCGGGCCTTGCTCACCCTCGACTATTCCGAGTTCGAGGTGATCGTGGTGGTCGATGGCGCCCAGGACAAGACGCTGGACGCGCTGCAGCAGGCGTTCGATCTGGAGCCGTTCCCGGAAGCCCACTGGCGGCGCATCCCGACGCGGCCGGTGCGCGCCATCTATCGCTCGCGGGCGGCCGCCAACCTGCGCGTGATCGACAAGGAGCAAGGCGGCGAGGCCGACGCGATCAACGTCGGCATCAACGCCTCGCGCTATCCGCTCTTCTGCGCCATCGATACCGCGACGGTGCTGCTGCGCGAGGGACTGCGGCGCCTGGCGGAGCCTTTCCTCGACGACCCCGCGACCCTCGCCACCCGGAGCGCCGTGCGCGTCGCCAACGGCTGCGCTTTCGGCTCTGCGGAGCTGCGGCAAGTGGAACTGCCCAGGGCGATGCTGGCGCGGCTGCAGATCCTGGAAGCGTTGCGCGCTTTCCGTTTCGGCCGGCTGGGGCCCCGGTTCGCGCATGCAGCGCCGATCGCGGCGGAAGCCGTCGGCATCTTCCGCAAGGACCCGGTGCTCGAGACGGGCGGCTTCCACAAGGACATCGGCGCGCGCGACACCGAACTGCTGGTGCGACTGCACGGCGTCATGGCGAGGCGAGGCGAGGCCTACTCGATCCATTTCGTGCCCGATCCGGTGTGCTGGAGGCAGGTGCCCGAGTCGCTCTCCACGCTGCTGCACGCGCGCGCCGCGCGTCAGGCGGAGGTAGCGGCGTGCCTTCACCGCAAGGGTTTCACCGTGCCGCTGCTGGTCGAGTGCTACGCCCCGGTGCTGGAGATCGCCGCGTACCTCTTGATGGCGGCGCTGTTCGCCTTCGGGCTCATCAGCGGGGCCACCTTCGTCGCCTTCCTCGCGGCCGCCTTCGCGCTCGGCTTCCTCGCGTCGGTGAGCGGCATGCTGCTCGAGGAGATGTCGTTCAACCTGCACCCGCGCTTCGCGCAGCTCGCGCGCCTCGCGGTGGCGGCGATGGTCGAGAACCTGGGCTACCGGCAGCTGCAGTCGCTCGCGCGCGCACTGGGCCTGGCGCGGTGGGCGTTCGGGGCGCTGCGCGCGGCGTAGGGGTTGCAGCCCCGGCGGTACAATTCGCAGATGCCCCGACCCCCGGTCGAGCTGCAAGACCTGGACTTCGACGATCTCACATCGCCGCATGGGCCGCGCATCGAGGCGGCGCCTACGTCCCCGCAGATCGAGGAGGAAGCCCAGATTGGCAGGCGCCGGCTCGAGCAAGCCGGGTTCCACGTCGTGGTGGCGCGCGAGCGAGGCGCCGCGCACTCGGGCAAGGGCCATATCCTCATCGTCGAGGATGACGACGACACCGCGGCGTTGGCGGTCAGGACTTTGCAGAACGGCGGCTACGAAACCCTGCGCGCGGGCGGCGCGAAGGAGACCGAGCACTACCTGCGCACGCTCGGCATTCCCGCGCTGATCCTGCTCGACATCGACCTGCCGGGGCTCGATGGCCTCGAGATGCTCTCGCGCCTGCGCGCGCAGCCCAGGCTCGCGGCCGTCCCCGTGGTGCTCTTCACCGGTCGCAGCACGCGCGAGGACGTGGTGCGCGGCCTGACATTGGGCGCCGACGGCTACATCGCCAAGCCGGTGGCGCCGAAGGTGCTGCTGCAGGTGGTCCGCCAAGTCCTCGGCGATCAGCCGCCGGCGTAGGCGACCTGCAACAAGGCGCGGCACCTGGCCCTCAGGAGCGAGCGCCGGGGCGCCTATAATGCGGCGTATATGAGCGCCGCGCGCAGCGACATCGTCGTGACGATCGATCCGGAGATCGCGGTGCGCATCCGGACCGGATGAGCGCGGCCGCTCCCGCGCCCTCCCGACGCGAGGCCATCGTGGTGGAGGACGACCTCGACATCGGCCGCCTGCTCAGGTTCATCCTGGAGCGCGAAGGCTTCCGCGTCACCCTCTATGGCGACGGACGGCTAGCCGCGGCGCGCATGGGCGCGGGCGAATTGCCGGCGCTGGTGGTGCTCGACGTGATGCTGCCCTACGTGAGCGGCTACGAGCTGCTCGAATCGATACGCAAGGCGCCCGGATGGGAGCAGGTGCCGGTGCTGATGCTCACCGCCAAGTCGCGTGAGGGCGACATCGTGCGCGCCCTCGACGCGGGCGCCAACGACTACGTGACCAAGCCCTTCCAGCCCGCGGAATTGAAGGCGCGCATCCGGCGCCTGGTGCCGGCATGAGGGGGCGCGTCCTGGCCGCCTGCATCGCCCTCGCATGCGGCGCAGCCCTGGCGCAGGAGTCGCGTCCCCACCCCTGGGAGCTGCGCATCGACGGCAGCGGAGATCGCCTCTCCCGCGGCCTCGACGACTGGCGCGAGCTGGCTGCCCAGGTCTCGTACCGGCCCAGAGCGCGCGAAGCCACCCTGGCGGGCTATCGCACCACGGAGCGCTTCGGGCAGCACGACGGCGAGGTGTTCGGCGGCGCCTATGTGCCCGTCCCCGGCGCCGCTGCGATCATGCACTTCGAAGCAGCGCTCAGCTCCACCCACCGCGTGCTTCCAAGGCACGCCTATTCCGGCGAGGTCGCGCTGCCGCTCGCCCGCGCCTGGGTGGTGACCGCCGGCGGCAGGTCCTCGCGCTATGCGAGCGCCGATGTGAAGTCGGCATGGATGGTGGTGGAGAAATACCTCGGCGACTTCCGCGTGGCCTACCAGGCGCAGGTCTCGCGCCCCGAGGGCGCGAGCTGGGCGCCCTCGCATCGCCTCACCGGCTCGTGGTACCGCGGCGACCTCACCTTCGTCACCCTCGTGGGCGCCAGGGGCCGCGAGGTGGAGAACCTGTTTCCCCTCGGACTGCTGCAAAGCGACGTGCGCTCCGCCTCGATCGCCGCGGGCCTCGAGATCACCCCGCGACTGGGTTTAGTCCTCGAGCTCGGCTGGACGCGGCAGGGCGATCTCTACACGCGCCGCGGCGCCCGCCTTGGGACTCGTTTCCTCTTCTGACCTCGAGATCGCCGTCGCGGTCGGGTTCGCGCTCGCGGCGCTGGCCTCGTCGCTGCTGCTGCTGGTCGCCATCGCCTTCATGCGCGCCGTGCGCCGCTGGCGCGTGTGGCGGCTCGCGAAGCGCGAGGAGCGCTGGCGTGAAGCCATGTACGCCGCCACCGAAGATTCCGGGGCGGCGCGGCTGCCGCGCATCGCCTCGCTGGAGCTCGCGGCATTCGTGATGCTCTTCAATCACCTGCAGGAATCGCTCAAGGGCGAGGCGGCCGTGAACCTCGCGCAACTGCTGCGACGCCATCACATCGACGATCGCATCATCGCGCTGCTCGGGCGGCCAGGGCTGCGCAACAAGCTCATCGCCATCACCGCGCTCGGGCACTTGCGCGACGCGCGGGCCTGGGAGGCGCTCGCGACCCTGGCGCAGGACCGCGGCCCGGTGCTCTCGTTCGCCGCCGCGCGCGCGCTGCTGCGCATCGACTCGCGCCGCGGCCTGGAGCTGCTCACCGCGGCCATCGTGCAGCGCGACGATTGGTCGCTCGCCCGCATCGGCAGCATCTTCCAGGAGCTGGGCCCCGCGGTGGTCACCCCGCCGCTCGTCAACATGCTGGTGGCCCGCCCTCGCGACGGCCTCGAGCGCGTCGTGAAGCTCGCGCGCTTCGGCCATCGCAGCCGCATCGCTCCCATCGTGCGCGGCTGGCTTTCGGCGAGCGACGATCCCGAGGTCATCGTCGCGGCGCTCAACTATGTCGAGGACGAAGAGGACCTGCGCTGGGTCAGGGGCGCGGCGAGCCACGCCGAGTGGACCGTACGCATGGCGGCCGCGAAGGCGCTGGGCAGGATCGGGCAGAGGAACGAGCTGGCCGCGCTGCTCGGCCTGCTGCGCGACCCGGTGTGGTGGGTGCGATACCACGCCGCCCAGGCGCTCACGCGGCTGCACGGCCTCGAGGAGCACGAGCTCGAGGCGCTCCGCCAGGGCGCCCGCGACGCCTATGCCTCCGACATGCTGGCGGAGGCCCTCGCCCAAAGCGCGCGCGCCGCATGAGCGCCCTGGTCCTCGCGCTCGAATGGTTCTTCCTGCTCTATTTCATCCTCATCAACCTGGGCTACATCGCGCTCAACCTGCTGGCGATTCCCACGCTGGAGCGCAAGATCGCCCTGCGGCCGCTGGAGAACCTGCCGCCGGTGTATTCGGGCTTCGAGCCACCGGTGTCCTTGCTGGTGCCGGCGTACAACGAGGAAGCCACGATCGCGAGCTCGGTGCGCTCGCTGCTGCAGCTCGACTATCCCGAATTCGAGATCGTGGTGGTGAACGACGGCTCGAAGGACAGGACCATGGAGGCGCTGATCGAGGCGTTCGAGCTCGAGCCCTTCCCGGAGGCGTACTGGCGTCGGCTCAAGACGAAGGACCTGCGTACCATCTACCACTCGCGCACCATCACCAACCTGCGTGTGATCGACAAGGAGAACGGCGGCAAGGCCGACGCCCTCAACGTGGGCATCAACGCCTCGCGCTACCCGCTCTTCTGCGCCATGGACGCGGATTCCATCCTGCAGCGCGACAGCCTGCGGCGCGTGGTGGAGCCCTTCCTCGACGATCCGGACACCGTGGCGACCGGCGGCACGGTGCGCATCGCCAACGGCTGCACCGTCTCCGGCGGCCACCTGGAGCGCATCGAGCTGCCGACCAACCCGCTCGCCCTGCTGCAGATCGTCGAATACCTGCGCGCGTTCCTCTTCGGGCGCCTCGGGTGGGCGACGCTGAACGCCGTCCTCATCATCTCCGGGGCCTTCGGCGTCTTCCGCAAGGACGTGGTCGTCGAGGCGGGCGGCTATCTCGCCGACACCATCGGTGAAGACATGGAGCTCATCGTGCGCCTGCACCGCGTGCTGCGCGCGAAGGGCGTGCCCTACGCGATCCATTTCGTTCCCGACCCCATCTGCTGGACCGAGGCGCCGGAATCGCTCGCGGTCCTCAAGGGCCAGCGCATCCGCTGGCAGCGCGGCCTGGCCGAGAGCCTGCACAAGAACCTGGCCCTGGTGAAGGGCGGCGGCACGACCGGGTTGCTGGCCTTTCCCTTCTTCATGGTGTTCGAATGCTACGGGCCGCTCATCGAGGTCACCGGCTATGTTTTCATGGCGTCGATGTTCCTCATCGGCCAGATCTCGGGCGCCGCGTTCGTGGCTTTCCTCGCGCTCGCCGTCTCGCTCGGCTTCCTGCTCTCGGTGAGCGCGCTGCTGCTGGAGGAAATGTCCTTCCACCTGTATCCGCGCTTCTCGCAGATGGGCGTGCTGGTGTGCACCGCCGTCCTGGAGAACCTGGGCTACCGCCAGCTGGTCACCGTCTGGCGCCTGATCGGGCTCACGCGCTGGCTGCTCGGGGCACGGTCCACCTGGGGCACGATGACGCGCAAGGGCTCATGGCAAAAGTGACGCGGTGGACCGCCACCCTGGTGCTGCTGCCCGCCGCGGCCGTCGGCGCGCTCGGCCTGATCGTGCTGCTCGGCTGGCTTCACCATGATCCGCGGCTGCTGCCGCGCGTGCCCGGCTCGGTGGCGATGGTGGCATCCACCGCGTCGGGTTTCATCCTGACGGCGCTGGCGCTCGCGGCCGGATGTTTCGCCGGCGCCGCGCGTGCGGATGCCGCGCGGCGCGCGGGCGGCGCCCTGCTGTTCGCCCTGGGCGCGGCGGGACTGTCGCAACATGTCTTCGGGGTGGCGCTTCTCATCGATTTTCCGAGCGTGCACGGCAACCTCGACCCCCTGAACCCGGTCCCGGGGCGGATGTCGCCACCCACCGCCGTCGGCTTCCTGCTCACCGGCGCCTTGCTGCTCGCCTTCGACCGTGTCGCGCACCGTGGCGCCGCGATCCTGGTGCAAGTGGTGGCCGGGTTCCTGCTCGCCATGGGCATCGTCTCGCTGGTGGCGTGGGACATCGCGCCCGAGAGCCTGCTGCCCTGGTATCGCTATACGCGCATGGCGGTGCCCACGGCCGCCGCTTTCGTCGCGGTCGGCATCGCCCTCCTCACGCTCATCGGGAGCACCCGCTGGTACCGCGACATCTACGTCCATCGCGAAGACGAGCGGATCGTCATCCTCACCATGGGCATCCTGATGCTCGCCTGCATCACCATCGGCGCGGCCGGATTCGCGACCATGCAGCGCCATCTCGATGGCGCCATCCGCAGCGCCTTCTCGCAGGCGCTCTCCGACCGCGCGGCGATCCTCGAAAGCATCCTCGCCAATCGCCTCACGCGCGCCTCGATCGTCGCCTCGCGGCCGACGATGCAGGAAGCGATACGGCGCTGGGGGGGGGCCGCACGCGGGCTCGTCGCCGAGCAGATCCGCGGCGAGGGAGTGACCTACCTGGGCGCAAACTTTCGCGGCCTTGCTTTCCACGACGGGAAGGGGGAGCTGATCACCGTAGCCGGCTCGCTTTCGGTGTCCCCGCCGCTCGAGGCGCCGCTGCTCGGCCTGCGGGACAAGGCGAGCCTGCTCTGGGACGACGAGTTCCTGCTGCGGGTGCATTCGCCCGTCGTTCGCGGCGGCGAGCGCATCGGAACCATCGTGAGCGACCAGGACATCGGCGTGCTCTCGAGGCTCCAGACCGAGTTGAATGAACTGGGCGAAACCGCGGAGTGGCTGCTGTGCGCGCCCCACGGCACCGGGCAGATGGCCTGTTTCCCGCAGCGCTTCGAGGCGCGGCCGCGCATCCTGTCGCGAACCTACGGGGGCAGCCGCTTGCCGATGGCGCTCGCGCTCGACGGCGAACGCGGCGTGACGGTCGCGACGGACTACCGCGGCGACCGCGTGACGGCCGCCTACGGGCCGGTCGGAGCCACCGGGCTCGGGGTCGTCCTCAAGGTGAGCCTGGAGGAGTTCTACGCGCCGCTGCGCCGGCAGCTCGCCCAGTGGCTGCAGGTCTTCTTCGTCATCGCGCAGCGACTTCTCGCTGCTGGTGGGCTCCCAGGTGCGGCCGGTGGCGCGTCGCCTGGTGCATTCCGAAAGCCTCGCGCGCCGCCGCTCCGAGGCGCTCGCCCGCAGCGAGAAGTCGCTGCGCGAGATCTACGCGGCGCTCGCCGACGGCATCGTGATGCTGCGGCCCGATGGGATGATCGAGTTCGCCAATCCCGCGGCCGAGCGCATCTTCGGTTATCCGGGCGGGGAACTGGTGGGCAAGCCCGTGGGCATCCTGATGTCCGAGAAGCTGCGCCTGGCGAACACCGCCGCGACCCTGGAATACCTGCGCGGCGGACCTTCCGAGGTCGTGGGCAAGCGCGGCCAGGTCTTCCCGGCGCTGCGCCGCGATGGCAAGCCGATCGACGTGGAGTTCTCGCTCGCCGAGATGCGCCAGGAGTCCGAGGTGCGGCTGGTGGCCGTGGTGCGTGACGTCTCCGAGCGCGCCGCGCTCGACCGCATGAAGAGCGAGTTCGTCGCCGCGGTGAGCCACGAGCTGCGCACGCCGCTCACCTCGATCATGGGCTCGCTCGAGATCCTGCGCGAGAACGCCGCCACCCTGCCCGAGATGGAGCGCGGCTTCCTCGACATGGCGTGGCGCAACAGCCAGCGCCTCGCCACCCTGGTGAACGACGTGATCGACTCCGAGCGGATCGAGTCCGGCGCGCTCAAGTTCGTCGAGGCGCGCTTCGAGCTGGCACCGCTGCTGGCCGAGGCCGTGGATCTCAACGTCTCCTACGCCGCGGCGCACGGCGTGGCGCTCGAGCTGGGGCTGCCCGTGCCACAGGCCACGCTCGAGGCCGACCGCAGCCGCATCATGCAGGTGCTGGCGAACCTGATCTCGAACGCGGCGAAATTCTCCGACCCGGGGCAGAAGGTGGTGGTGCGCGCCGCGACGCAGGGGGCGGGCGTGCGCATCAGCGTGGTCGACACCGGGCGCGGCATTCCCGAGGAGTTCAAGCCCCGGGTATTCGAGAAGTTCGCCCAGGCCGATGCTTCGGATGCGCGCGAGAAGGGCGGCACCGGCCTGGGGCTGGCGATCTGCAAGGCGATCGTGGAGCGCTCGGGCGGCCATATCGGCTACGACAGCCGCATGGGAGAGGGGACGACCTTCTGGATCGAGCTGCCAGTCAAGCCGGGGTGATTGGCTTCCGCGCGTCACGCCGCTGGAGTCCCGAACGTTGCTGGCGGGAGTCGCGCGCGCGCACCGGGGCGGTCGCCACCTCGAGCACGGTGTAGCCGATGAGGAACGGCGCACTCATTCTCACGTTTGGCTTGCCGCCACCCTCGCCTCGAGGTCGTGCTCGTCCGCGCCGGTCACCTTCACTCTAAGAGTTTCCCCGATGTGGATGCCCTTTGCGCCCCTCACGTGCACCACGCCGTCGATCTCCGGCGCGTCGGCGGCACTGCGCGCGACGGCGCTGCCGCCATGCACTTCGTCCACCAGCACCTCGATGGTGCGGCCCACCTTGCGCGCGAGCTTGGTACTGCTGATCGCGGCCTGCACCGCCATGAAGCGCGCGCGGCGCTCTTCCCTCACTTCATCTGGCAGCGGGTCCGGCAGCTCGTTGGCGCGCGCGCCCTCCACCGGCGAATAGGCGAAGCATCCGACGCGGTCGAGCTCGGCCTCGCGAAGGAAATCCAGCAGCTCCGCGAACTCGCGCTCGGTCTCGCCGGGAAAGCCGGCAATGAAGGTGGAGCGGATGGTGATGTCCGGGCACGCCACGCTCGAGCGCATCCGCGCGTGGCGCGTGGCGTGCCCGGACATCACCATCCGC
>JBKJTM010000374.1:0-5524 GCA_046590805.1 Usitatibacter sp. | reverse complement strand
ACTGGCTGCCGCCGGACAATTTCCAGGAGCACCCGGTCGCGACGATCGCCCATCGCACCTCGCCCACCAACATGGGGTTCGCGCTGCTCGCAAACCTCGCGGCCTGCGACTTCGGCTTCATCCCGGCCGGCACGCTGCTGCGGCGCACCGCCGACGCGCTCGCGACCATGGGCGCCATGCGCCGCCACCAAGGGCACTTCTACAACTGGTACGACACGCAGTCGCTCGAGCCCCTGAAGCCGCTCTATGTCTCGTCGGTCGACAGCGGCAACCTCGCCGGCCACCTGATGACGCTGCGCCCGGGGCTTTGCGCGCTCGCCGATGAGCCGATCGCGGTGGAGCGCTGGCTCGAGGGCGTGGACGACACGCTCGACATCCTCGAGGAGGCCCTGGGGCAGGAGCACGCATCGCTGGATCGCATGCGCCAGGGCATCGCAGGCGCGCGGGCGCGGCCGCCGTCGACCCTTGCCGAGGCGCGCGAGCGCATCGAGGGCATCGATGCGGATGCCGGCAAGCTTGCCGCCGATTGCGCCACCAACCCGACGCGCGACTCCACCTTCTGGATCGATGCCCTGGTCCGCCAGTGCCGGGCGCTGCGCGAGGAGCTGGCGGTGCTCGGCGATGCGCAGGGTGCCGCGGGAATCCCGACGCTGCGCGAGCTGGGCGCGCTGGAGGCCGGGGCGCCGGCCGGGACGCCGTGCCCGGCCCGCGATCGCCTGGCCGAGATCGAGCGGCTGGCATCGCTTTGCGATGCGCTCTCGCAAATGGAGTACGACTTCCTCTATGACGAGGCCCGCCACCTGCTGGCGATCGGTTACGACGTGGCGAGCAGGAAGCGCGATCCCGGGTTCTACGACCTGCTCGCGTCGGAGGCGCGCTTCGCGAGCTTCGTCGGCATCTCGCAGGGCAAGCTCCCACAGGAGAACTGGTTCGCGCTCGGGCGCCTGCTCGCGACCTCCGGCGGGCGCGCGGTGCTGCTGTCGTGGAGCGGCTCGATGTTCGAGTACCTGATGCCGATGCTGGTGATGCCGACCTACGAGAACACGCTTCTCGATCGGACCTGCGTCATGGCGGTGGAGTCGCAGATCGCATACGGCAGGCAGCGCGGGGTTCCGTGGGGCATCTCCGAGTCGGGCTACAACGCGGTCGACGCGAGCCTCAACTACCAGTACCACGCCTTCGGCGCGCCTGGGCTGGGACTCAAGCGCGGTCTCGCCGACGAGCTGGTGGTCGCCCCCTACGCCTCTGCGCTCGCGCTGGTGGTGGCGCCCGAGGCCTCGTGCCTCAACCTGCAGCGCCTCGCCGCGGCGGGGCTGGCCGGGCGCTTCGGCCTTTACGAGGCGATCGACTACACGCCGTCGCGGACGCCGCGCGGAAAGACGAGCGTGGTGGTGCGCTCGTTCATGGCGCATCACCAGGGAATGATCCTGCTTTCGCTCGCGCACGTGCTTCTCGGCCGCCCGATGCAGCGCCGCTTCGAGGCGGAGCCGCTCTTCCAGGCGTCGCTTCTGCTGCTCCAGGAGCGCGTCCCCCGGATTGCAGTGCAGCACACCCAGCCGGCGAGCTCCGCAACGCGTGGCGACGCGGCGGCGCCGCCGTCCCCGATCCGGGTCATCAACACACCCGACACGCCCTTGCCTGAGGTGCAGCTGCTCTCCAACGGCCGCTACCACGTCATGGTCACCAACGCGGGCGGCGGAAGCTCGCGCTGGAAGGACCTGGCGGTCACCCGCTGGCGCGAGGATGGCACCTGCGACAACCGCGGCACCTTCTGCTACATCCAGGACGTGCCGAGCGGGGAGTTCTGGTCCGCGGCGCACCAGCCCACGCTCAAGCGCGCGGACCGCTACGAGGCTATCTTCACCGAGGCGCGCGCCGAGTTCCGGCGACGCGACGGCGATGTCGAGGCGCACACCGAGATCGCGGTCTCCCCGGAGGACGACGTGGAGCTGCGCCGCGTGCGCATCACCAACCACTCCCGCGCGCGGCGCACGCTGGAGGTCACCAGCTACGCCGAGGTGGTGCTCGCGCCGCACGCCGCGGACGCGCTGCATCCGGCCTTCTCCAACCTGTTCGTGCAGACCGAGATCGTCGCCGAGCGCCAGGCGATCCTCTGCACCCGCAGGCCGCGCTCGCGGGACGAGGCCGCGCCGTGGATGCTGCACCTGATGGCAGTCCACGGCGCCGAATCGACGCAGGTCTCCTACGAATCGGACCGCATGGCGTTCATCGGGCGCGGGCGCACGCTCGCGGCGCCGCGCGCCCTGGACCAAGCCGGCGCGCTCTCGGGCGCCCACGGCTCGGTGCTCGACCCGATCGTCGCCATCCGCCACCGGATCACGCTCGAGCCGCGGCAGACCGCGACGGTCGACATCGCATCGGGAATCGCGCCGGCGCGCGCCGAGGCACTCGGCATGGTGGAGAAGTACCGCGACCGCCACCTCGCCGATCGCGTTTTCGACCTCGCGTGGACCCACAGCTGGGTCACGCTGCGGCAGATCAACGCCACCGAGTCGGATGCGCAGCTTTACGCGCGCCTCGCGGGGGCCGTGATCCATGCCAACGCCGCGTTGCGCGCCGCGCCGGCGGTGTTGCTGCGCAACCGGCGCGGCCAGTCGGGCCTGTGGAGCTACGCGATTTCGGGCGACCTGCCGATCGTGTTGCTGCAGATCGGCGACACGGAGAACATCGACCTCGTGCGCCAGCTCGTCCAGGCGCACGCGTACTGGCGCCTGAAGGGCCTGGTGGTGGACCTGGTGATCTGGAACGAGGATCGCGGCGGGTACCGGCAGGTGCTGCAGGACCGCATCATGGGACTGGCCGCCGGTGTCGACGCGCAGGTCATCGACCGGCCGGGCGGCATCTTCGTGCGCCGCGCCGAGCAGATCGCGGACGAAGACCGCATCCTGCTGCAATCGGTCGCGCGCGCCATCATCACCGACCGCCGCGGCAGCCTGGTGGAGCAGGTCTCGCGGCGCGCGCCCGCGGAGGCGCGCATCCCTTCGCTCGCGCCGAGCCGCGGCCGGCACGTCGAGACGACGCAGCCGGCGCGCGCGGCGCGCCCGATGATCCTTGGCAATGGGCTGGGAGGGTTCAGCGCGGACGGGACCGAGTACGTGATCACGACCGGCGAGGGGGATACGACGCCCGCGCCGTGGGTGAACGTGCTGGCGAACCCGGGCTTCGGCACCGTGGTCTCGGAAGCCGGGCTCGCCTACACCTGGGCCGAGAACGCGCACGAGTTCCGCCTCACGCCCTGGGACAACGATCCGGTGAGCGACGCGCAGGGCGAGGCGCTCTACCTTCGCGACGAGGAGTCGGGCCACTCCTGGTCGCCGTCGCCGCTGCCCCGCCGTGGCGCCGGCGCCTATGTCGCGCGGCACGGATTCGGCTACAGCGTCTTCGAGCATCGCGAGGACGGCATCGTGAGCGAGCTCTGGGTCTACGTGGCGATCGACGCGCCGGTCAAGTTCTCGGTCCTCAGGGTGCGTAACGACTCGGGCAGGCCGCGCCGCCTTTCCGCCACCGGATATGTCGAGTGGGTGCTCGGTGACCTGCGACCGAAGACGGCGATGCACGTCGTCACCGCGGTCGACGCCCGCGGCGGCGCGCTCACCGCGAGCAACGCGTACAACACCGAGTTCGCGGGGCGCGTCGCGTTCTTCGACGTCGACGATCCGGGGCGCAGCGTGAGCGCGGACCGGTCCGAGTTCCTCGGGCGCAACGGGACGCTGAGGGATCCGGCGGCGATGGCGCGGCTGCGCCTGTCGGGCAGGACCGGCGCGGCGCTCGACCCGTGCGGCGCGATCCAGGTCGCCTTCGAGCTCGTCGACGGCGAAGAGCGCGAGATTGCGTTCCGCCTGGGCCTCGGGCGGGACGCGGCCGATGCCGCGGCGCTGGTGCAACGCTTCCGCGGGCCGGGCGCCGCGCGCTCGGCGCTGGATGCGGCGCGCGGGCACTGGCGCCGCGTGCTGGGGGCGGTGCAGGTGAAGACGCCCGATGCATCCGTCGACGTGCTCGTGAACGGGTGGCTCGTCTACCAGACGATCGCCTCGCGGCTGTGGGCCCGCAGCGGCTACTACCAATCGGGCGGCGCCTACGGCTTTCGCGACCAGCTCCAGGACGTGATGGCACTGGTGCATGCGGAGCCCGCGCTCGCGCGCGAGCACCTGCTGCGCAGCGCCGCGCGCCAGTTCGTGGAAGGCGACGTGCAGCACTGGTGGCATCCGCCGCAGGGCCGCGGGGTGCGAACGCGCTGCTCGGACGACTACCTGTGGCTGCCGCTCGCTGCCGCGCGCTACGTGGGCACGACCGGCGACGACGGCGTGCTGGACGAGGTGGTGGCGTTCCTGGAGGGCCGGCCCGTCAACCCCGGGGACGATTCCTACTATGACCTGCCGCGCCGCTCGGGCGAGGCGGCGACGCTCTACGAGCATTGCGCCCGCGCCGTGTCGCACGGCATGCGCTTTGGCGAGCATGGGCTGCCGCTGATGGGCTCCGGCGACTGGAACGACGGCATGAACCTGGTGGGCATCGGCGGCAGCGGCGAGAGCGTCTGGCTGGGGTTCTTCCTGTGCGACGTGCTGGCCCGCTTTGCACCGGTGGCGCGCGGGCGCGGCGACCTCGCATTCGCCGAACGCTGCGATGCCGCGGCGGTGGTGCTGCGCGAGAACCTGGAGCGGCACGGATGGGATGGACAGTGGTATCGGCGCGCGTACTTCGACAATGGCTCGCCGCTGGGATCCGCGGGTAATGTCGAGTGCCGCATCGACTCGATCTCGCAAAGCTGGGCGGTCCTGTCGGGCGCGGGGGACGCGGCGCGCGTGCGCACCGCGATGGCCGCCGTCGACCAGCGCCTGGTGCGCCGCGATTCGGCGCTGGTCCAGCTTCTCGACCCGCCATTCGACAGCTCGGCGCTCGACCCGGGCTACATCCGCGGATACCTGCCCGGCGTGAGGGAGAACGGCGGCCAGTACACGCACGGCGCGGTCTGGGCGGCGATGGCCTTCGCCGCGCTTGGCGACCCCGCGCGGGCCTGGGAGCTCGCCTCGATGATCAACCCGGTGAACCGGTCACTCACGCCGCGGCAGGTTGCCACTTACAAGGTGGAGCCGTACGTCATGGCCGCCGACGTCTACGCCGTTGCGCCCCACGCGGGCCGCGGCGGCTGGACCTGGTACACGGGATCGGCCGGCTGGATGTACCGCCTGGTCCTCGAATCGTTGCTCGGCATCTCGCGCGAGCATGACCGGCTGCGATTCACGCCGTGCCTGCCGCCCGCGTGGGCCGGGTTCACGGTGCGTTACCGGCACGGTGCGGGGACCTATGAGATCGCGGTCACGCAGTCCCGGGCCACCGGGACCGCCGCGGCGGCCGGCGCGATGGAGGTGGCGATGGACGGCCTCGCCCAGCCTGACAACTCGGTGCCGCTGGTGGACGACGGCGCGAACCACAGCGTCACGATCGACGTGCGGATGGCAACGCCTTAGCGGTCCGCCGAAATGCGAAGCGGCGCGACCTTGAG
>JBKJTM010000236.1:0-2760 GCA_046590805.1 Usitatibacter sp. | reverse complement strand
GCCTGCACCGTACACCCGCTTGGAGCCCCTATTCCGATGTTGCCGGAGATGCCGTCGTCATCCACCGCAAAGTCGAAGATGGTGCCACTGTAATTCACGGTGCCGATGCGCATGGTTGCCGATCCATGGTAGACCGAACCGTACTGCGTCACCGACGCCGTAAGCGTCAGCGTGCCCGCGTTGGCACCGGTCATGGTCATGGTGAGGTTGTTTCCCACCAGGCTGACGACGATCGTGACGGAGTCAGGGTTCGCGCTCAGACCGTTGATCGTGCAACCGCTCGACGTGTCGATCGCCCCAAAGTACGTGCCGGACGGGCTGAGCGACTTCCAGCTTTGGCGCTCGACGGTCTTGTTCACGGTGACCCCATCGACTGTATAGGCGACCGTGCCAGAGTAAACGTTGTTGTTCACGGTGAACGTAATGGTGCCGACCTGGCGAACTCCCACGGCGCCGGCGAAGTTGCCGCCGAAGTACGGACCGTTCGTGACGTAGAGGGGCCCGGTGAAGCGGGTGGTTCCCGAGACCAGCGTCGCCTCGGAGGCCACGTACCAGATCGGGCGCCCATCGGGGCCGTAGACGAACAGGGTGATGAACAATGTCCCCCTCTGCTCGATCGTGTTCATGCCCCAGCCCTGCTCGTTCCGATTGAACCAGATGTCCGATAGCGGCGCGGCCGCCGCGGGCAAAGCGCCCGCAACCACTGCGATGCCAAGGCAAATCCATGCCGCGACGCGGCGTACGGGCCCTGCGATGCTCTTCATGGCTGTCTCCCTTGTGGTTGGTTTTGCTCGTCGAGCCTTTGCTTCGCCTGATTAGAAAATCCCCGCCTCCTTCAATGCACGCAGCGCCGCGCGCGCGATGTCCGCGGTGACCTTCGCCTCGCTGTTGTCGTCCGCCGAGACCGGGCGCGATGCCTGGTCGTCGGAGAGGAAGACCACCTTGCCGGTCGCCAGGTCCGTCACGCTCAACTTGAGCCTCACGCGCGAGTAGTTCGTGGTGGGCGAGGTCATGCTGCCCTGGCACTTGCCCTCCTTGGTGGTGTAGGCGCAGGCGTTGTAATACCCCGGAGTCACCGTCGTGGGCGAAGTAACCGTGGCATCCACCGCCATGGCGTGGGTGGCCCCGGGCACACCCTTTGCCCGGTCGAGGACCGTTCCGGGGCCCCCCGGCGCGAGGCTCACCGTGAGCTTGCCCTCGGAGATGCGCTGCGCCTGCTCCGGGAACGCCGCCGCGAGCGCCGGTGAGAGGCGCGCCCCCTGCAGCTTCGAATTCCCTCCCTGGTTCGTGAGCGTCGCGGCCACCACCGCGTGGGTCATTCGCGCGCCGGACTTGTCCAGCGTCGCCGGCTTGATCGGGCTCGCGCATCCGGCCAGCAGCGCGAGCGAGGCGAGCAGTGCACGGGTCGATGCCTTCATGCGCCTACTCCGCCCGGAGGTCGCGCGCGATCTGCGCTGCGATCTCGCGCTGCACCTTGAGCAGCGCGGCCATCGCGCCGTCCGCCCCGCCGTAGAGTGCGTCGAACGAGGGATAGCGCGCCGCCGGATCGGACGCCACGGGCACGACGCCCTCGATGTTGCCGTACAGCCCGGTCGCGTAGGTCTTCGAGTAGAGCTCTCGCTTGCTCGGCCACTCGAGCAGGCGCGCGCGCACCACCATGCGCGGCTGGTAGTCGGACGAGGTCGGCGGCGACGCGTAGCCGGAAAGCGTGTGCCAGACGTGCAGCACCGCCTGCGCGTCGGTGGAGATCGGCGTGTAGTCGGCGCTCTTGCCGTCCTCGCCGAGGCGCGCGCGCTGGCCCGCCAGGTACGTAGGCTCGAAGCCGCGCCCGCGAAGCTCGCTGGCGAGCGCGTCGGCCATGTCCTTGCCCTGAGCGAAGCGCTTCTGCACGGCGAGCGCGGAGAACTTCTTGGTGTTTTCCGCGTTCATCCCGCCCTGGATGGCGGCGCCGATGAGGCCGAAGCCCCCGGCCGCGCCCCCTTCGTTCACCACGTGCAGGGCCGGCGGCACCACTTCGATCACCGCGATCCGCTTGATCGAGCGGCTCGCCGCCTTGTCCATCTCCACGCGCGGGACACTTGCGCACCCGGTTACCACGGCAGCAATGAAAGCTACGGCGACGTTCACTCGTATCGATGCATGCATGCGTCTCTCCCTGGGTTGTCCATGTTCAGAAGCGATGGCGGCGCAGGTTCGTGGTGCGTCCGCCCGGAAGCGTCATCAGCGCGGTGTCGGGTCCGCTGAACTGGATGGTGAGCGGCGCCACGCTCGTAGACAGCCGCGTGTTCGGCTTCCACGCGCCGGTGAGCGTCTGCCCGTTGCCGTAGCTCCACCAGTTGCCCTGGAACGTGCGGCTCGTGGCGGAGCCGCCGATGGCGCCCACGGTCAGGTACCAGAGCGGATTGCCGGCATCGTCGTACATGTAGCCGGCGATGTCGAGCGTACCGCCCTGGAATTCCATGAAGAAGCCCCGGCCGGCTTCCTGCTCGTTCCACCACCAGCCGCTTTCGGGCTGGCCGTCCACCGGCGCGGCCGTAATCCCGTTGGCGATGATGTCGAAGCGCTGGATCGGGATCGTTCCGCCGGGCCAGGAAAGCGTTCCGCGGGTCGCGTCGCTGAAGGCGAGAATCATCGGCCCCTCGTTGCGCAGCACCGGGAAGCCGCGATAGGCGCCGCCGAGCGTCTGCCCGCCCTGCGCGCTCAGCAGGTCGCCCGAGTAGAACGAGCCACCGAGCGAGACCGGGCCCGTCGACACGTACC
>JBKJTM010000158.1:0-3173 GCA_046590805.1 Usitatibacter sp. | reverse complement strand
CGCGCCTCGACGGCCGCACCGTGGGGGTGATCGCGAACAACCCGCTCTACAAGGGCGCGGCGCTGGACGCCGACGCCTGCGAGAAGATCACCAGCTTCATCGTGCTTTGCGACTCCTTCAACATCCCGCTGGTGATGTTCGTCGACACGCCGGGGTTCTCCATCGGCACCGAGGCGGAGCGGCGCCGCGCGCCGGGCAAGATCATGAACTTCATGAACGCGCTCTCGCTCTGCACCGTGCCCAAGCTCTCGGTGATCCTGCGCAAGAGCTACGGCCAGGCGTACCTCAACATGGGTGGCGGCCGGAATTCCGACGAGGTCGCCGCGTGGCCCACCGCGGAAGTGAGCTTCATGGATGCCCACTTCGCGGTGAAGATCGTCCACGGCCTCGATCGCGGCGATCCCGGCTACGACGAGGCGGTGGCGGCGATGAATCGCGACAGCGAAGTTTGGGACATGGCCTCGGTATACGCCGTCCAGTCGGTAATCCGGCCCGAAGAGACGCGCGACTATCTCATTCGCATGCTCGAGGTGCACCGGCTGCGGATGACGAACGGCGTCGGCCAGCACCTGATGCGCGCCTGGCCGACGAGTTATTGAGCGTGGCGCTCTTCAACAAGGTGCTGGTCGCCAACCGCGGTGCCGTCGCCGCGCGCGTGCTTCGGGCGCTGAACACCCTGGGCATCGCTTCGGTCGCGGTTTACTCGGACGCCGACGCTGGCGCGCCCTGGCTGGCACTGGCGGCCGAGACGGTGCACATCGGCGCCTCCCCCGCGCGCGAGAGCTACCTCAACCAGGCGCTGATCCTCGATGTGGCGCGGCACCTCCATTGCGACGCGCTCCATCCCGGCTATGGATTTCTTTCGGAGAACGCGGCGTTCGCCACCGCTGTCGAGGGCGCCGGCATGCGCTTCGTGGGCCCATCGCCGCGCTGGATCGACGCCATGGGACACAAGACCCGGGCGCGCGAGCTGGCTGCGCTCCATGGACTGCCCGTGGGATGCGGCTCCGACGTGTTGCCCGCGGATCCAGCGCTGGTGCTGAAGGCCGCGGAGGCCATCGGTTATCCGATCCTGGTGAAGCCCGCCGCGGGCGGCGGCGGCATCGGCATGCTTCCGGCGCGCAATCCCGACGAACTGCTCGCGGCCGTCGAGCGGGCGGCCTCGATGTCCGAGCGCGGCTTCGCCAGCCGCGAGGTGTACCTGGAGCGCCTGGTCGACAAGCCGCGCCACGTCGAGATCCAGCTCCTGGGCGATCGCCACGGCAAGCTGGTACACGTGTTCGAACGCGACTGCTCGGTGCAGCGGCGCCACCAGAAGATCATCGAGGAGGCGCGCGCGCCGCGAGTCGACGCGAACGCCATGGCGGCATTGCTGGCGCGCGTGGCGACCACGATGGAGACGCTCGGCTACGACAACCTTGGCACCGTCGAGATGCTGCTCACCCCCGACGGCGAGTTCCGCTTCCTCGAGATGAATACCCGGCTGCAAGTCGAGCACGGCGTCACCGAAGAGATCACCGGGATCGACCTCGTGGCAGCGCAGTTGCGCTCCGCGGCGGGAAGCCCGCTCGCGGAGATCCTGCCGCATGCTCCGCAGGCGCGAGGCCACGCGATCCAGGCGCGCGTCTACGCCGAGGACCCGAAGCGCTTCCTGCCGTCCCCCGGGACCTTGCGCGAGTTCCAGCCGCCGTCAGGAGCCGGAATCCGTGTCGAGACCGGTTATGCCGCCGGGCGCGAAGTTACGCCGCACTATGATCCGCTGCTGGCCAAGGTGATCGCATTCGAGGAATCCCGCAGCCTCGCCGCCGACAAGCTGATTGCTGCGCTGCAGATGTTCCGCATCGAAGGCGTGAAGCACAATATCCCGGCACTCGTGGCGATCCTGGACTCGGCCGAGTTCCGTGCCGGCGAGGTGCATACGGGCCTGGCGGCGCAGGTGGTGGCGCGGACCGCGGCGGCAACGACCGCCTGAGCGGCGTAGTCTCACGTTATTCCATAAGAACATTCCGAGGAGAGCAAGATGCGACCGAACCTGATCAAGCTTCTGGCTGCGGCACTGGGCCTCGCGGGCAGCACGCTGGCCGCGGCGGAAGTCGACGAGTTGAAGATGATGTCGCAGTACGGCATCGGCTACATGCAGCTCACGCTGATGAAGCAGGACAAGCTGGTGGAGAAACACCTCGCGCGCGAGGGCCTCGCCGCTACCAAGGTCACGTGGGCCACCATGGGCGCGGGCGCCGCGGCCAACGATGCACTGCTCTCCGGGAGCCTGCATTTCGCCGCGGGCGGCACCGGACCCGCGATCATCCTGTGGGACCGTACGCGCGGCAACCTCGGCGTGCAGGGCGTGGCGGCGCTCTCCTCGATGCCCAACCTGCTGGTTACGCGCAATCCCAACATCAAGACGGTGCGTGATTTCACCGAGAAGGACCGCATCGCCATGGCGGGCGCGGGCTCCTCGGTGCAGACGACCTACCTGCAGATGGCGGTGTCGAAGGAGTTCGGCATCGAGAACTACAAGAAGTTGAACCCCCTGATGGTGAACCTGCCGCACCCGGAGGGGCTGCGGGCGCTCCTGTCCGGCTCGGCGGAGATCACCTCCCAGTTCACCTCGCCGCCCTTCCAGAACCAGGCGCTGGAGGCCCCCGGAATGCGCGTGGTCCTCAACTCCTACGACGTCATGGGCGGGCCCAACACCTTCCTCATGGTGTGGTCGACGAAGAAATTCCGCGACGAGAATCCCAAGTCGTATCGGGCAGTGGTGGCCGCGCTAACGGAGGCGACCGAGGCCATCAACGCCGACAAGAAGCGCGCGGCCGAGGTCTATGTGCAGGCCGGTGGCAACAAGGAATCGGTGGAGAAGCTCCTCGCGATCATGAACGACCCGCAAGTGCGCTACACGATGGCCCCGGATCGCATCCTGCCGTACGCGCAATTCATGCACCAGGTCGGCACGCTCAAGACCCGGCCGGAATCGTGGAAGGACCTCTTCTTCCCGGAAGTGCACGCGCTGCCGGGCAGCTAAGCCCCGTGGACACGCAGGGCGCGCAACCGCTGCTGCGCGTGGACGGCGTCACGCTGCAGTACAAGACGCGCGAGCACCTCGTCACCGCGACCTATCGCGTGAGCTTCGAGGTGTTGCGCGCGGACCGCTTTGTGCTGCTCGGTCCGTC
>JBKJTM010000466.1:0-6387 GCA_046590805.1 Usitatibacter sp. | reverse complement strand
ATGGTGTAGATGTGCACCATCAGCGACACGAAGGTGACCACGCACATCATGGTGACGGTGAGCCGGTCCACCAGGAACCCGACCTGCAGCCGGAAGCCGTCGCCGGCGAGCCAGGTGTAGAGCTCGGCATCCAGGCGCGCCCCGCCCGACACCTGCCAGAGCGCCATCAGCGAAGCGACGAACGAGATCGCCACCGAGGCGATGGTCACCGTGTGCGCGAAGCCGCGGCCGAGCTTCCAGCCGAGGAAGCCGGCGAGAATCGCGCCCGCCAGCGGCGAGAACGCCGCGATGCATGAAAGGGTCAGCAGATCCATTTGTCTCGCCCCTACCCCTTCAGGGTTCCCAGGTCGTCGACGTTGATCGAGCGCAGGTTGCGGAAGAGCGCCACCAGGATCGCGAGGCCGATGGCGGATTCCGCCGCGGCGACGGTGAGGATGAAGAACACGAACACCTGCCCGGACAGGTCGCCGAGGAAGTGCGCGAAGACGATGAAGTTCATGTTGACCGCGAGCAGCATCAGCTCGATCGCCATCAGCAGCACGATCAGGTTCTTGCGGTTCATGAAGATGCCGACCACGCCGATGGCGAAGAGCAGCGCGCCGAGCACGAGGAAGTGGCTCAACGGAATCACTGCCGGTCCTCCGAGGGCACGTCGACGATCTTCAGGCGCCCCGCCTTGGTCGCGGCGATCTGGGTGCGCGCGTCCTGATACTTGGTCTCCTTGCGGTGGCGCAGCGTGAGGGCGATGGCGGCCACGATCGCCACCAGCAGGATCACCGCGGCGATCTCGAAGGCGAACACGTAATCGGTGTAGAGCACCTGCCCGAGCGCGCGGGTGTTGGAGTAGCCGGCGGGAGGCGAGGCCGCGGTGGAGAGCCGTTGCGCTCCGAAGCTCCTCCACAGCAGCACCACCATCTCGCCCGCCATCAGCAGGCCCACCCCGGCGGCGAGCGGCAGGTTGCCCCAGAAGCCCTCGCGCAGCCTGTCCAGGTTGATGTCGAGCATCATCACCACGAAGAGGAACAGCACCATCACCGCGCCCACGTAGACCAGCACCAGGGTGATGGCGAGGAATTCGGCGTGCAGCAGCAGCCACAGGCCCGAGGCCTGCACGAAGGCGAGCACCAGCCAGAGCGCCGCGTGCACCGGGTTCCTCACCAGGATCACGGCGAGGCTCGCGGCGAGCAGCGTCGCGCCGAACACGTAGAAGAGGACGAGCGTCGCGTTGATCATCGGTAGGCGGCGTCCTCGCCGCGGGCGGCGGCGAGCTCGGGCTCGTACTTGTCGCCGATGGCGAGCAGCATCGGCTTGGTGTAGACCGTCTCCTCGCGCGACTCGAAGTGGAACTCGTGGATGTCGGACTCCACGATCGAATCCACCGGGCAGCTCTCCTCGCAGAAGCCGCAGTAGATGCACTTCACCAGGTCGATGTCGTAGCGGGTAGTGCGCCGAGTGCCGTCGTCGCGCTGCTCGCTCTCGATGGTGATGGCGAGCGCGGGGCACACGGCCTCGCACAGCTTGCAGGCGATGCAGCGCTCTTCTCCGTTCGGGTAGCGGCGCAGCGCGTGCAGGCCGCGGAAGCGCGCGCTCTTGGGCGTCTTCTCCTCCGGGTACATCACGGTGATCTTGCGGGCGAACATGTACCGGCCGGTGAGCCTGAGGCCCTTCACCAGCTCGACGAGCATGAGGCTCGAAGCGATGTCCCTGACGCGTGCGAGCATGGCTACTTTCCGAACCAGATGGAGAACGGCGGCATGCTGGCGAACGGCTCCATCATCAGGATGCCGATCACCGCGATCCACACCAGCGTGATGGGGATGAACACCTTCCAGCCGAGCCGCATGATCTGGTCATAGCGGTAGCGCGGGAAGGAGGCCCGCACCCAGAGGAACACGAACATCAGGAAGGCGACCTTGGCGAGCAGCCACCAGATGCCCGGCGCGGCGAGCCACGACAGCGGCGCGCCCGCCTCCCGCAGGAAGCCGAAGTTGAACGGGGACAGCCACCCGCCCATGAACATGAGCGACGAGACGGTGGAGATGAGGATCATGTTCGCGTACTCGGCGAGGAAGAACACCGCGAACATCATTCCCGAGTACTCGACGTGGAAGCCGGCCACGATCTCGCTCTCGCCCTCGGCCACGTCGAACGGATGGCGGTTGGTCTCGGCCAGGCCGGCGATGTAATGGATGATGAAGAGGGGGAAGAGCGGGATCCAGAACCACTCGAGGAAGCCGAAGTTGCCGTCCTGGCGCGCGACGATCTCCGACAGGCGCATGCTCTGCCCCGCCATCAGGCCGCCCACGAGCGCGAAACCCATCGCGATCTCGTACGAGACCATCTGCGCCGTGGCGCGCAGCGCGCCGATGAAGGCGTACTTGGAATTGGAGGCCCAGCCAGCGAGGATCACGCCGTAGATGCCCATGGAGGTGAGCGCCAGCATGGCGAGAATCGCGGCGTCCACGTCGGCGATCACCCAGTCCGGCGTGAAGGGGATGATCGACCACGCCGCGAGCGCCGGGCCCACGGAGACGATCGGCGCCAGCAGGAAGAGCGCCTTGTTCGCGCCCGACGGGATCATCTGCTCCTTCATCAGCAGCTTGATCGCGTCCGCGATGGGCTGCAGGATGCCCTTGTAGCCCACGCGGTTGGGGCCCTTGCGCACCTGCATCCAGCCGATCACCCAGCGCTCGACCAGCTGGTAATAGAGTACGGTGAGGAGCACCGGGCCCAGCACCATCACGATCATCACGAGCGTGCTGCCGACCGTGTAGGCCTGCGGGCCCCAATCCGGGCCGAAGGCCCAGTTGGCGGCGCCTTGCCCGTATCCGCGCAGCTGGCCGACGAGATCGTTCATGCGACCTTCGCCTCCACGGCCTTCTCGATGGCGAGCGCGCCCTCGCCCAGCGGCGCCGACTCCGCGATGCCGCGCGCGATCCGCACGCAGCCTTGCGGCAGCGCCGGGTCGATGCCGACCGCGAGCCGCGCCTCGCCGCCCCCGGCGCGCACCAGGGCGGTATCGCCCGCCGCCATGCCGAGCGACGCGGCGGTCGCCGCGCTCATCCGCAACGTGCGCGCGCGCTTCATGTCGGCGGTGCGCTGCAGCGGCGCGGAACGGCGCGTCACCGGATCGCACGCGTACACCGCGAACTCCCCGACCCGCTCGAGCGTCGTCGCCGGCGCCTGCACCTGCACCTGCCATTCGAATGATTCGAGCTCGTTGCCCAACCCGGCCAGCGCCCAGGCCGCGATGTCGGGGGCGATCTGCGCCTGCACGTCCTGCAGCGTCTCGGCCTGGAAGCCCGGCAACTCGAGCAGCGCCCCCAGCATCCGCAGCACCTTCCAGCCGGGGCGCGCTTCGCCCTGGGGCCTGACGGCCGCGTTGAACGATTGCGCGCGCCCTTCCATGTTGACGAAGGTGCCGCCGGTCTCGGCGAAGGCCGCGATCGGCAGCATCACGTGCGCGGCGTCGGCGGTCGCATCGCGATAGGCGGTGAGCACCACGGTGAATTCGGATTGCGCGATCGCCTGCAGCGCTGCGGGGCCGGAATCGACCGCGGCCTCGAATCCCGCGACGAGGTAGCCGCGGCGCGGCTGCGCGAGCATCGCGCGCGCGTCCAGGCCGGCCTTCGGCACCGCGCCCGCAAGATGCGCGCCTACGGCGTTCGCGCCATCGGGCAGCACGCCGACGGTGGCGCCGGTGATGCGGCCGATCTCCTGCGCGATCCCGAGGAGGACCGCGTAATCGGGATGCTGCTGGGCGTAATGGCCGAGGATCACGGCGCTCTTGCGGCCCACGAGCGCGGCGGCGAGCGCCTTCTCCTCGTCGGTGATCGCGCGCTTGAGCTCCCCACGGACCGGCTTGCCGGCGGCCTGCGCGACCGCCGCGGCGACGGCGGCCAGGGTGCCCGCGAGCGCGCTCGGGCGGGCGATGACGCGATGGGCGACGGGCATCAGGAGCTCGTCGTCGGCCACGTGCAGCACGTTGACCGCGAGACCCTTCTTGGCCGCGGCACGTAGGCGCGCCGCGAGCAGCGGCTGCTCCTTTCTCAGCGTCGCGCCCACGAAGAGGACGCTTTCCAGCTTCGCCAGCTCCGCGATCGGCATGCCGAGCCACGGGGCCCTCGCGCCGCGCGCGCGGAAGTCGGACTGGCGGACGCGATGGTCGATGTTGTCGCTGCCGAGCGCGCGGCCGAGCTTCGCGGCGAGGTGCAGCTCTTCCAGCGTGAGATGGGGCGCGAGCAGAACGCCGAGCGACTCCCCGCCGTGGCGGGCGGCGACTTCGCGAAGGCCCTGGGCGGCGGCCTGCAGGGCTTCGGGCCAGTCCACCTCGGTCCACTCGCCGGCGCGCCTGACCATCGGGCGCAGCAGCCGCTCCTCGGAGTTGAGACCCTCGTAGGCGAAACGGTCTCGGTCCGAGATCCAGCACTCGTTCACGTCGTCGGCCTCGATCGGCAGCACGCGCATCACGCGCTCGCCCTTGGTCTGCACCATCAGGTTCGAGCCGAGCGAGTCGTGGGCGCTCACCGAGCGGCGACGCGACAGCTCCCAGTTGCGCGCGCGGTAGCGGAACGGCTTCGAGGTGAGCGCGCCCACCGGGCAGAGGTCGATCATGTTGCCCGAGAGCTCGGAGTCCACCGTGCGGCCGACGAAGGAAAGGATCTCGGCATGCTCGCCGCGGCCGGCCATGCCGAGTTCCATCACCCCGGCCACTTCCTGGCCGAAGCGCACGCAGCGCGTGCAGTGGATGCAGCGCGTCATGTCGGTGGCGATGAGCGGGCCCAGGTTCTTGTTCACCACCACGCGCTTGGCCTCATCGTAGCGGGACGACGAGGCGCCGTAGCCCACCGCGAGGTCCTGCAGCTGGCATTCGCCGCCCTGGTCGCAGATCGGGCAGTCGAGCGGATGGTTGATGAGCAGGAACTCCATCACGCCCTTCTGCGCCTGCACCGCCGGGGCCGAATGGGTGGCGACCTTCATGCCCTCGGTGGCGGGCGTGGCGCAGGCCGGCAGCGGCTTCGGCGCCTTCTCCACTTGCACCAGGCACATGCGGCAGTTGGCCGCGATCGAGAGCTTCTTGTGATAGCAGAAGTGCGGCACGAAAATGCCGAGCTTGGTCGCGGCGTCCATCACCGTGGCGCCGCTGTCGACGCTGACGGGCTGGCCGTCGATCTCGAGATTTATGGGCATGTCAGTCCGCCGCCAGCTGGTGGGCGACCACGTTGCTCACCGGCGTGTGCGGGTGCTCGGTGCTGTAGCCGCCGCGATTCACGCTGCAGCACTTGTGGTCGATGTGATGCTGGAACTCGTCGCGGAACACCTTCACGAACGCGCGCACCGGCATTGCGGCGGCGTCCCCGAGGGCGCAGATGGTGCGGCCCTGGATGTTGTCGGCGAGGTTCAACAGGAGGTCCAGGTCTTCCTGGCGGCCCTCCTGGTGCTCGATGCGATGGATGATGCGGTAGAGCCAGCCGGTGCCCTCGCGGCACGGCGTGCATTGGCCGCAGGACTCCTCGAAGTAGAAGTAAGCGAGGCGCTCGGCCGCGCGCACCATGCAGGTGTCCTCGTCCATCACGATCACCGCGCCGGAGCCCAGGTACGAGCCCGCCTTGGCGATCGAGTCGTAGTCCATGTCGAGGGCCATCATCACCTCGGCCGGGAGCACCGGCATCGAGGAGCCGCCGGGGATGACGCCCTTCAGCTTCTTGCCGGCCCTCATGCCGCCGGCCATTTCCAGCAGCTTCGCGAACGGCGTGCCGAGCTTCACCTCGTAGTTGCCGGGCTTCTCGACGTGGCCGGAGACCGAGAAGATCTTGGTACCGCCGTTGTTGGGCTTGCCGAGGCCGAGGAACCAGTCGGCGCCGTTCACGATGATGCCGGGCACCGCGGCGAAGGTCTCGGTGTTGTTGATCGTCGTCGGCTTGCCGTAGAGGCCGAAGCTCGCGGGGAACGGCGGCTTGTAGCGCGGCTGGCCCTTCTTGCCCTCGAGGGACTCGAGGAGAGCCGTCTCCTCGCCGCAGATGTAGGCGCCGAAGCCGTGGTGCGCGAAGAGGTCGAAGTCGAAACCGCCGCCCAGGATGTTCCTGCCGAGGAAGCCCGCCTGGCGGGCCTCGTCGAGCGCCTTCTCGAAGATCTCGTACTCGTTCCAGATCTCGCCGTGGATGTAGTTGTAGCCCACGGTCGCGCCGATGCAGTAGCCCGCGATCATCATCCCCTCGATGAGCGCGTGCGGATTGTAGCGGATGATGTCGCGATCCTTGAACGTACCCGGCTCGCCCTCGTCGGAGTTGCAGATGATGTACTTCTGGCCGGTGAAAGCCTTCGGCATGAACGACCACTTGAGCCCTGTCGGGAAGCCCGCGCCGCCGCGGCCGCGCAGCGCCGACT